>JAQGLF010000343.1 GCA_028293025.1 Alphaproteobacteria bacterium | reverse complement strand
GCGAGCGCCTGGTCCGAGGCGAACAAGGTGTAGCTGTAGGTGCCGTTCGCATTGAGCGTCAGCGTGCCGTAGGTCCCGGTGAAGGTGCCGCCGGTCACGGTCAGCGGCTGCCCTTCGAAATCGAAGTCGTTGTCCTTCACGCTGGCCGCGCCGCTGCTGTAGGTGCCGACATCCTCGTTGGTCGAGGCGCTGTCGTCGACGGCGACCGGGCGGTTGTTGGTGCCGCCGGTAAGATCGATGACGCGGTCCGCGAAGACCAGCCGCTCGACGTGGATCAGCCGGTCGTGGCCGTCGGCCCCGGCGCCGCCGAGATGGACGACGTTCAGATAGCCGGCCAAGGCGTAGAAGGTATATTGATCGATCGTGCCGGAATAATAAGCGGTGTCGAACCCGTTATTGCCGTCGATCAGATCGTCGCCGGCGCCGCCGGTGATATGGTCGTCGCCATTGTCGCCGAAGATGGTGTCGTTGCCGGCACCGCCGAACAGATGGTCGACGCCGTTGCCGCCGTGGATAATGTCGTCGCCGTCGCCGCCGTCGATCGTGTCCTGGCCGTTGCCGCCGTCGATATTGTCGTTGCCGCCGCCGCCGTAAATGGTGTCGTCGCCATTGCCGCCCGAGATGGTGTCGTCGCCAGCCAGCCCCGAGATGATGTCGTTGCCGTTCGAGCCGTTGATGATGTTGTCGCCGTCAGTGCCGTTGATCGTCGCCACGTGTCGTCCCCTCTCAATTTCAGACGATCCGGCCGCAAGTCGGGCATTGAGATGAGCTGGCGCTGCAACAATGCCTGAACGATCGAGCCGGATTTGAAGTGCAGAATTCCCCTCCGAACGTCACAATCGACCGCAGGCGCGCATGGCCCCCTCGACTTGAAGGGTACATGCGACTCGCCGAGATCGATGTTCCAGCGGGCAGATTGATCCTGCGCGCATGGTCTGTCCAGACCTTGGAATGGTTATTTATTCGGACATCATTTCATGCCCGAGACGATCGCTCCGGGCGGCTGGCGGAGGCTTTGGGTACCGGCCTGTGGTGCTAGCAGAAGATCGCTTCATAGGCGGTGCCGTCCGGGCCCTGGGCGATCGGCACGACGAAGATCTCGCGGGTGTCGGCATCCTGGCGGAACCTATAGATCGCCTGCGGCAGAATGGGATCGGAAGGACCGCGAAACACCAGGCGGAACGCGCCGCCGTCGCGGCCGCTATCCGGCAAAGGCTGCGCCTCTTCGAGCCGGAGGGGAAAGGACGCGTCCTCGACCGTCACGACGTAAATCGTGCCGATCCGGCCGTCGAAATCGTCGAACGTAAGGTTGGCCATGGCGCGTCTCTAATCGATGCGCCGGCGCAGGTCGATGGTGGAGCGCGGGCGGACAAATCGCGGCACCGTCCGCGGTTGGATCTTCAACCGGCCGGTACCCCTCGCACCGGGCGTTCCATCAGCTCATAGACGCTGTGGTCGCTCTTCGGCGCGAAGCCGAGCCGCAGGTACAACCGCCGCGCCGGGTTGTTCTTCTCGACGTGGATGGTGAGCGGCTTGGCCTTCGCCTCGCTTTCCCGGGCGAGGTCGGCAAGGATCGCCGCGCCGATGCCGCCGCCCCGCGCATCCGGCAGGAGCGCGATGTCGACGATGCGGATCTGATCGTCCCATTCCTCCACATAGAGACGGCCGACATCCTCGCCGCCTTGCACGATCACCAGCCATTCGGCCCGGGGATAATGCGCGCGGTAATGAGCATGCTGGGCGTCGAACTGGTGGGCGAGGAAGGCCCTCTTCGTCTCGTCCGGCCAGCCGGTCGCGGCGAGCTCTTCGGTCCGCGTCGAACCATAGACTTGCGCGAGGAAAGGCAGGTCCCCGTCACCGGCTTGGCGGTAGGCGATATCGAGCGCCGCTGCGGCGCCGTCGCTTCTGCGCATATGCCCGACGGGCCCGCGGCGCGTGAAACGACTTACGTGCGCGGCGGGAACACGCCCTGCATGGCGATGACGTAGCTCAGCATGAGATACGGCATCATATTGTTGTGCGGCAGGCTGCCCCCAGCCGGCGGCAGGGCCTGGAACCCCATGGCGACCACGCCGCCGGCGGTGTCGGCATAAGCATTGCCGTTCAGGCTCCGGGAGAGGGCGGTCTGGCTGGTCGGCGTCGATGTCGTCGAGAGCGCGGCGATCGCGTTGAGCGAATGGGTGTGCGCCGGAATTTCCGATTCGAGAAGCGTCACACTCTCCTCGCCGGCCTCTTCCCCCAGGAACCGCTGGCTCAGGCCGCCCCCCTGGCCCGGGTGCATCGCCGTCCTTCCCTGGAGATTGGGCAGGGCGAAGGTGGTCTTCCCGTCGCCGCCATAGGTCGTGCCGAGCAGCGAGAAGAGGGCTGTGTTCTGCGAGAGCGGCAATAGCTGCCCGTCGCAAAAGGCCCAGCCCTTCGGCGCGAAGTTGAACGGGACGATGCGGATCTCGGCGACGAAAGGGTCAGCCACTTGAGCTCTCCTGCTTAGGTCGGGCTCGGAAAAATTCCGAACAGCGAAAGGATGAAATTGATGCAAAGGAAGGGCTGCATGTTGTCGTGCGGCTGGCTGCCGCCGATCACCGTGATCGCCTGGGTGTTGAGCGGGATCGCCGGTGCGACTGCGTTCGGCTTGTAGATGCTGACGGTGGAAAGCGCGCCCAACACGGCGCCGCCGGGATTGGGCTGGCTGCCCGCATCCCCGGACGCCAGCATCGGGTGCGTGTGGATCGGTATCTGGTTCGTCGTCAGCGTGACCTGCTCGATGCCGCTCGCCTCGGCAAGCTGGAAGGTCCTGCCCGCGTGCGTGCCCATGTGGACCGGAATGCGGCTCTGCAGATTGGGCAGGGCGAAGGTCTCCTGGCCGTCGCCGCCATAAGTGGTCCCGAGCAGCTGGAAGAGCGTGTCGTTCTCGGAGATCGGCAGGAGCTGGCCGTCGCAAAACATCCATCCGGCGGGGGCGAAGTTCCCAGCGAACAAGCGGATCTCGCCAACATAGGGCTGAGCCATGAAACCGTCCTCTTCAGTTTTGCGACGGAAAGATGCCCTGCAGGGCGATGCAGAAGTTGAGCGCTAGATAGGGCGACATGTTCTCGTGCGGCTGGCTTCCGCCCACATTCCCCACCGTCCCGGCGAGGAGCGTCGTGAGGTTGCTCGCGGCACGATAGCCGTTGGCGAAGCCGCCCAGCAAATTGCCGGAGGCGGTCGGTAGGGTGCCGTCCTTGTTCGCTCCGTTCGCGAAGTGGAGGTGCTGCGTCATTTCCGTGAGCGAGAGCGTGTGGGTGGTCTCGCCGCCGGCCTCGCCCATCGTGTGGCCGTTGCCGAAGTGCATCGCGCACTGGCCCTGCAGGTTCGGCAGGGCGAAGGTCGTCTGGCCGTTGCCGCCGTAGGTCGTGCCGAGCAGCGAGAACAAAGCCTGGTTCTGGTTGATCGGCAGCAACTGCCCGTTGCACAGGGCCCAGCCCTTGGGTGCAAAGTTAAACGAGAAAAGGCGTATCTCTGAAAGGAATGGCTCAGCCATCTGGTACCCCCCTGCCCGAATTGCGAACGTGTACAGCAAAAGAACGGCCCGTCAACCGCCGGTTGATGCAGGTTATCTCCACCAGTCGTCGACCGGCCAAATCAAGCCGGGCGCGGCCATTTGCCTGCGCGCGGCTGCCCCGTCTCCGCTTTTTGTCCCGCAAGGGTGCGGTGCCAAGGGCTTAGCACCGATCGGGGCGGAGATATGGCTGGACCGAATTGCCGCTTTCTGCGATGCGTGGTCTCTGGGGGAAGGTCGGCGCGCTGCAGGAGCGGCCGACTCCCGCCTTTCTGGGGGTTATGATGGCCGTTACCGCTTCTCGCACCACGTCCCTATTCGTCGACGCGGACGGTGACGGCAAGATCACCCCCAACGACACGCTGATCACGCACATCCTGATCAAGAACGGCACCGGCCAGATCACCGGCGTCTCGGTCACCGACAGCTTCCTCAGCCATACGAGTTTCGTCGCCGGCACCGTCGTCATGACCGTCGGCGACACCTATATCGGCATCTCCGGCAACACTCCGATTTCCTACGGCGCGCTCCCCAACAGCCAGGGCGTGGGCCTCCTCGCCAACGACAAGCATGTCGACGGCGCCAATGCCGGCACCAATACCGGGCTCGCAATCGTCACAGTCAACGGCGTCGGCATCGGCGGCGCGGTCACCGTCCACGACAGCGCCAACGCCGCGATCAATGCCGGCACCGTCAACGCCTCCGCCGACGGCAGCTTCACCTTCACACCGGCGACCGGCTATATCGGCACCGCCAGCTTCACCTACCAGTCGAGCGACGGCGCCGGCACCGTCGGCACCGGCACGGTCAATCTCAGCGTCACCAGCGACGTCTGGTACGTGAACGGCGCCGCTGCCCCCGGCGGCGACGGATCGTTCGCCAATCCGTTCAACAACCTGGCCTCGGTCAGCGCCGTCGACCACACCAATGATTCGGTCGTTCTCCATGGCACCACGACCGGCGGCATCACCCTGAAGACCGGCGAGTCCTTCTACGGCGACGGCAGCGCGCTGATCGTCAACGGCCACCAGGTGACGAACAGCGGCACCGATTCCGTCATCAACCACAGCGGCGTCGGCATCACCCTCGCGTCGGGCAACAGCATCGACGGCGTCGACCTCGTCGGCAGCGCGGCCGGCGCGGTCGGCATGACCGACGGCAACGCCACGGTCGGCAATCTCATCGTCAACCACATGGCGATTTCGGGCCAGGGCGGTATCCTCGACATCGACCAGGGCGGCGCGCTCAACGTCACCCTGAAGAGCGCCGCCTCGACCGGCTATTCGGGCGTGGCGCAGGGCGGGGCGATCGATCTCCAGGGCGTCACCGGCACCTTCGGCGTCACCGGCGCGACGACCATCGACACCAGCGGCAGCGCGCAGGTGAGCGGCGGCATCAACATCAACGCCGGCGGCGCCCTCACCGCGACCTTCACCGGCGCGGCGAGCGTCAGCACCGGCGCGAGCAATGCGGTGACGCTGGCGGCCGGCACCGCCGCATTCAACGGCGGCGCGACCTTGACCACCACCAGCGGCGCCGGTCTCACCACCACCGGCGGCACCCTGGGCATCGCCAGCGGCACGATCTCAACCGCCACCGGTCACATCGTCGATATGACGAACACGACTGTCGGCACCATCGCGCTGACCTCGCTCACCAGCAGCGGCACGGTCGGCGGCAGCGCGGTCAAGTTCGACAATGTCGACGGCGGCACCTTCGGCGCCACCGGAGTCACCGTCGCCGGCGCGAGCGGCGACGGCATCCACATCGGCACCGGCAGCAGCACCGCCTTCACCTTCGGCAACACGTC
>JAQGLF010000072.1 GCA_028293025.1 Alphaproteobacteria bacterium | reverse complement strand
CGCTCCATATATTCGGACATGTCGAAGCGCTGCAGCGGGATGCCCATGATCGAGGCGAGCTGGCGCGCGACCTCGGTCTTGCCGACGCCGGTCGGGCCTGAGAAGAGGTAATTGCCGATCGGCTTGTCCGGATCGCGCAGGCCCGCGCGGCTCAATTTGATCGCCGAGGAGAGGATGTCGATCGCCGCATCCTGGCCGAAGACGACGCGCTTCAAATCGCGGCCGAGATGCTCGAGCGTCTTCTTGTCGTCGGCCGAGACGCTCTTCGCCGGAATCCGGGCCATGGTCGAGATGACGCTCTCGATCTCCTTGGTGGTGATCGTCTTCTTGCGCTTGTTGGGCGGCACCAGCATCTGCATCGCGCCGACCTCGTCGATCACGTCGATCGCCTTGTCGGGCAGCTTGCGGTCGTTGATGTAGCGCGCCGAAAGCTCGACCGCCGCCTTGATCGCGTCGGGCGTGTACTTGACGTTGTGATGCTCCTCGAACGCGGTCCTGAGGCCGGCGAGGATCTTCACCGTATCCTCGATCGTCGGCTCGTTGACGTCGATCTTCTGGAAGCGCCGGAGCAGGGCCCGGTCCTTCTCGAAATGGTTGCGGAACTCCTTGTAGGTGGTCGAGCCGATGCAGCGGATGGTGCCGCCGGACAAAGCCGGCTTCAGCAGGTTCGACGCGTCCATCGCCCCGCCCGAAGTGGCGCCGGCGCCGATCACGGTGTGGATCTCGTCGATGAAGAGGACCGAATGCGGCATCTTCTCGAGCTCGGTGACGACCGCCTTCAGCCGCTCCTCGAAATCGCCGCGATAGCGGGTGCCGGCGAGGAGGGCGCCCATGTCGAGCGCGTAGATCACCGCTTCCTTCAGCACGTCGGGGACGTCGCCTTCGATGATCTTGCGGGCGAGGCCCTCGGCGATCGCGGTCTTGCCGACGCCCGGATCGCCCACATAAAGCGGGTTGTTCTTCGACCGGCGGCAGAGGATCTGGATGGTGCGGTCGACCTCGGGCCCGCGGCCGATCAGCGGATCGACGCGGCCGCTCTTCGCCTTCTCATTGAGGTTGACAGTGAACTGCTTGAGGGCGGATTCGTTCTTCTTCTTGCCCTCTTCCGGCTTGCCTTCCTCGGCGCCCTTGACCTCGGCCGGCTCGGACGCGGTCTCGCCCTTGCCGACGCCGTGGCTGATATAGCTGACGGCGTCGAGGCGGCTCATGTCCTGCTGCTGGAGGAAATAGACGGCATAGCTCTCGCGCTCGGAGAAGAGGGCGACGAGCACGTTGGCGCCGGTCACCTCGTCGCGGCCCGAGGACTGGACGTGGAGGATGGCGCGCTGGACGACGCGCTGGAAGCCGCTGGTCGGCGACGGATCGGTCTGGCCGTCCACCTTCAGCGCCTCGAGCTCGTTGTCGAGATAGGCGCGGACCGCTTCGCGCAATTCGTTGAGGTCGACGCCGCAGGCGATCATCACCTTCGAGGCATGGGCGTCCTCGGTCAGCGCGAGCAGCAGATGCTCGAGCGTCGCATATTCGTGGCGGCGGCCACTCGCTTCGGCGAGCGCCGTATGCAGCGTCTGTTCAAGATCGCGGGCAAAAGACGGCAATTCAACTCACTCCTTCGAGCCCGCGCTGATCACGGACTGCTTTGACCTAATGTCGGGTTTCGCACCCCCGGCATCAAGCGGGTCCCGAAGAAAGCTGGGGGAAAGGCCGATGGTTCCCCGGCTTCCGTCATTTCCTGAATAAGTCTTCGGCGCTTGCCCGGTGGTTAACCGCGGCGGCGATCTTGGCGCGCACCCGGGCGATCTCGCCCTCCAGGGTCAGGATGCGCTCTTCCAGCTCTTCGACCGACAAGGGATCGAGGTCCTGCTTCGTGAGCTGCACCAGCGGATCGCCGGGCTTGCTCGGGAAGAGCTCTTCGAGGTCCATGGCCGCAGAATCCACCCAAGCGGCGGCCCATGTCAACCGATGGGGCTTGCGCGACGGCGGTTTGCGCGGGCAGCGTGGCGCAATGACCACGCCCCCCATCCCGACCCTCCCCGCGACGATGCGCGCGATCGACCCCGCAGATTCCGGCGGCCCGGAGGTGCTGCGGCCGGTCGACCGGCCGGTGCCGGAGCCCAAAGCGGGCGAATATCTCGTCCGGGTCGCGGCGGCGGGGGTGAACCGGCCCGACGTCATGCAGCGGCTCGGCCTCTATCCGCCGCCGCCGGGCGCTCCCGCGATCCTCGGCCTGGAGATTGCGGGCGAGATCGTCGCGGCGGGGGAGGGGGCCGACCGCTCGCGTATCGGTGAGGCGATCTGCGCGCTCGTCGCCGGCGGCGGCTATGCCGAATATTGCGCCGCGCCGGCCGGCCAGTGCCTGCCCGTGCCGGGCCGCTTCTCGATGGTCGAGGCGGCGGCGCTGCCGGAGACCTTCTTCACCGTCTGGACCAACCTCTTCCAGCGCGGCGGCGCGAAAGCGGGCGATCTGGTCCTCGTCCATGGCGGCACCAGCGGCATCGGCACGACCGCCATCCTGCTGGGCAAGGTCTTCGGCCTCGATGTCATCGTCACCGCCGGCTCGGCTGAGAAATGCGCCCGCGCGCTCGCCATCGGCGCGGCCCATGCGATCGACTACAAGGCCGAGGATTTCGAGGCGCGGGTGAAGGAGATCACCGCCGAGCGGGGCGTTGACATCGTCCTCGACATGATCGGCGGCGACTATCTGCCGCGCAACCTCGCCTGCCTCGCCGAGGAGGGACGCCACGTCTCGATCGCCACCCAGCGCGGGCCCAAGGCCGAGGTATCGCTATGGGACGTGATGCGGCGCCGGCTCATCCTCACCGGCTCGACGCTCCGCGCCCGCCCGGCGGCGTTCAAGGCCGCGCTCGCCGCCGAGCTCCGGCGCGAAGTCTGGCCGCATCTCGAGGCGGGGGAGATCAGGCCGGTGATCTGTGCCACTTTTCCACTGGCGCGAGCGGCGGAAGCGCATAAGTTGATGGAATCGGGGGAACATGTCGGCAAGATCGTGCTGACGATCTGAAGGGGGGAGAAATGAACCGGGTCATCCTGATCTTGCTGGCGGCGGGGATGGCGGCCGTCCTGTGGCTGTCGCCGCGCAGTTGGTCGATGACCGACACGCCGCGGATCCAGGCGATCGCGACGCTGCCCGAGAGTGACGCGGTCGAGGCTGCCCTGTCCGTCGTCGATACGGCCATCGTCCTGCCCTATCTGCCGGGCGAGGCGCGCGATCGTTCGGCGGCGGCGCGGTCGGCGCAGCCCGCCCGCCGCGTCGGCCTGCTTTATCGCGAAGTCAGCATCATGAAGATGCCGCTCTGGGCTTATGCGGATGGCGGCCTCGTCGCCTATCGCGAGCTGCCGGAGGGCTATTCGGCCGAGCCGGTCCCGCCGGAGCAGGTCGCGGCGCTGGAGGCGGCGACGGGACAGGCCTATTCCGGCCACCGTCTTGCGCTCCTGGCGCATCTGTGGGGATGGCTTTTCGTCGCGGGCTTCATCCTGTGGTGGTTCGTCGCCCGGTTCGAGGAGGCGCGCGGCGGCGCCGAAGACGAGCCGATCGCAGCGGAGCCGGAGCCGGCCCGATGACCGAGCGCCTGATCCTCCACGAATATGCCCAATCGGGAAATTGCTACAAAGTGCGGCTGACCGCGGCCTTGCTCGGCCTGCCGATCGAGCGGCGCGAATATGACATCTTGAAAGGCGAGACGCGGACGCCGGACTTCCTCGCGCGGGTCAACGCCAATGGCCGCATCCCGGTGCTGCAGATCGGCGAGCGCTTCATCCCGGAGAGCAATGCCGCCTGCTTCTATCTCGCCGAGGCCACGAAGCTGGTGCCCGAGGACAGGTTTGGCCGCGCCGACATGCTGCGCTGGATGTTTTTCGAGCAATATAGCCACGAGCCCAATGTCGCGACCCTGCGCTTCTGGATCGCCTTTCTCGGCGACGCGCGCATGAGCGAGGCGCAACGGGCCCAGATCCCGGCCCGGCGCGCGGCCGGCGAGGCGGCGCTGGCGCTGATGGACGAGCATCTTTCCACGCGCCCCTGGTTCGTCGGCGATCGGCTCAGCCTCGCCGACATCGCCCTCTACGCCTACACCCATGTCGCGGAGGAGGGCGGCTTCGACCTCTCCCGTACTCCGCATGTCCAGGCATGGCTCGGCCGGACCGCTTCACTGCCGAATTACCTGGCGATGGACGATTGACGGGAGTCCCCGTCGGAAATCTGCGCCGCGACCGCCTCCAGCGCGTCGACCAATTCCGCCAGGGCCGTGGGCGTGAGGCGGCCCGCGAGCGCTTCGACCAGTTCGCGGCGGACGAACACCGCATCGCCGCGCCTGCGGTCGCCAAGTTCGGTGATCGCCACCATCCGCGCCCGCGCGTCGGTGGCCGATAAGGCCTTGGCGACGAGTCCGGCGCGTTCGAGGCCGCTGACCAGCCGACTCATCGTCGGATGCGATACATTCTCCCGCGCCGCCAACGCGGCGATCGGGAGCGGGCCCTCGCGCTGCAGATAGCCGAGCACCGCGAGCTGCGAAGGGCCCAACCCGTTTCGCGCCTCGGCCTTGCGCGCCGCTTTGGCGACGGCGGTGGCGCCGCGGTGGAAAGCGTCCACCGTCTCGTCGAAGCTCCGATCGACCATGCCCGTCCATAATGCCGCCTCGGGCCAGCTGTATAGCATTGACATGTATAGCTCTGCTATGCATCTTGCCGACAAACAGGAGGACTGGATGCGCCGACTGCTCAAGGGCCTCATCGTCGTCGGTATCGCCGCGATGTTGGTCTATGTCGCCAATGCCTCGTGGGCGTTCGGATCGCCGGGCAGAGCGATTCTCGTCTCCCATCTCGGAATGGCCCAGAACTTCGACGAGCGCGGCCTTACGATGTTCAACTGCAAGGCGGACCGGATGCGGCCCCCGATCCAGCCCTATCCCGAGAATACCATCGCATCGGTCGGCAAGGCCTTCGCGCTCGGCGCCGACGTCGCCAATATCACCATCCATCCGACCAGCGACGGCGACTTCGTCATTTTCCACGACTGGATTGTCGACTGCCGCACCGACGGACACGGGGTCACGCGCGAACTGCCGCTGGCGGTATTGAAGAAGCTCGACATCGGCTATCGATTGACGGCGGATGGCGGCCGCACCTATCCGTTCCGCGGAAAATTCGTCGGCGCCATGCCGACGCTCGGCGAGATGCTGGCGGCCTTTCCCGGCCGCTCGTTCATGCTGGTGATCAAGAGCGACGACCCCTCGGAAGGCGACCGGCTCCTCGCCTATCTCAAGCTTCACCATGAAGATCTTCGGCACATCATGGTGTTCGGCGGCGATCGGCCGGTGGCGCGCCTCCACCAGCTTGCGCCGCACCTGCTGGCGGGCAGCGAGGGAATCGCCAGGGCCTGCCTCACGCGCTATCTCGCGATCGGTTGGACCGGGATCGTTCCCGCTTCATGTCGCGACACGATCGTTCCGGTGCCGTTCAATTATCGCAGGCTTGCCTGGGGCTGGCCCAATCTGATGGTCAAGCGGATGGCGCGCGTGAATTCGGTCGTCCTGCTGATCGGCCCCTATGAGCGCCACTCGGACCGGCCGGGGATGAACTTCATCGACACCGAGGATCAGCTGGCGGCGCTTCCGCGCGACTTTGCAGGCCAAATCTTCACGACCCGGATCGACGTCGTCGGTCCCGCGGCGCGCGCCCGCTTCATGTTGCGCCAGTCTAATTCTGACCTTGCGCCATCTCCCACCCGGCCCTAGATCGTCTCTTATGTTCGGCCGCTCCGTGAGGGGCGGCTCTTATTGTTTTTGGAGAGAGACGTGGCCCAGCCGCTCATGCCCCATGCGACTGCCTCGTGGCTGGTCGACAACAGCTCGCTCACCTTCGAGCAGATCGCCGAATTTTGCGGTCTCCACATCCTCGAAGTGCAGGCGATCGCCGACGATACCGCCGCGACCAAATTGACCGGCCGCGATCCGATCCGCGCCGGCGAGCTGACCCAGGAGGAGATCGAAAAGGGCCAGGCCGACCCTTCCTACCGCCTCCATATGCACAAGGAGCCGGACCCGACGCGGCGGACCCGCGGGCCGCGCTACACGCCGGTGTCGAAGCGCCAGGACAAGCCCGACGGCATCGCCTGGATCATCCGCAACCATCCGGAGATTTCGGACGGCCAGATCGGCAAGCTCATCGGCACCACCCGCACCACCATCGCCGCGATCCGCGACCGCAGCCACTGGAACATCGCCAACATCCAGCCCAAGGACCCGGTCACGCTCGGCCTCTGCTCGCAGCGCGAGCTCGACGCGATCGTCGCCAAGGCGGCAAAGCAGGCGGGGATCGAGGCGAAGGAGGACACGACATTCGAGGGCGACCGCGAGGCCCTGATCGTGGAGCTGCGCCGCGAGCGCGAGGTTGCGGCGCGCGAGGCTGAAGCCGCCCATGCCGCCGAGCTGGCCGAACAGGCCGAGCCCGCCGAACCGGTCTCGGCCGCCCAAAGCGACATTGACAGCCTCTTCAAGAGCTGATGCCGGCCCGGCGCCGGACGTCTCGCTGACCGACGACGGCGGCGCCTACAGCCACAAGGGCCTGACCTATCCGCTCGGCCGCCGCGGGCCGGACGAGGGCGAGCTGATCGCCTTGGCCGAGGGCGTCGGCTGGGCGCGGCTGCCGATGCCGGGCTCGCTCAAGCATATCAACATCTGGGTGCTGGAGGACGGCGAAGGGATCGCGCTGGTCGACACCGGCATCGACCTGCCGCCTTCCCGCGCCGCCTGGGAAAAGCTGTTGGCGGGGCCGCTCGCCGGCCGCACGGTCACCCGCGTGATCTGCACCCATTTCCACCCCGACCATATCGGCCTGGCCGGCTGGCTTACCGAGCGGTTCGGCGTCAATCTCTGGATGACGCGGGACGAATGGCTGTTCGCGCGGATGCTGACCACCGACATCCGCGCCGCGCCGCCGCGCGAGGCGGTCGCCTATTGGCGCGCGGCCGGGTGGAGCGAGGAAAGGATCGCGGCGGAAACGGCGAAGGGCTGGGGACGTTTCGCATCGATGGTCACGCCCGTGCCGGTGAGCTTCGTCCGGATGCAGGACGGCGAAATCCTTTCCATCGGCGGCCGCAACTGGCGCATCGTCGTCGGCAGCGGCCATTGCCCGGAACATGCCTGCCTCGTGGACGATGCGGACGGGCTGATGATCGCCGGCGACCAGGTGCTGCCGCGGATCACCTCGAACGTATCGCTCAGCCTCAGCGAACCGGAAGCCGACCCGCTCGGCGACTGGCTTGCCTCGATCGCGAAGCTGAAGACCTTGCCGGACACATTGCTCGTCCTGCCCTCGCACGGGGAGCCGTTCACGGGGCTCCATGCCCGGCTGGACGCGCTGGCCCATGGCCATGGCGACCGTCTCGACGCGCTCCACGCGCACCTTTCCGAACCGCGGCGCGCGGTCGATTGCTTCTCCGTGCTGTTCGCCCGGGCGATCGACGATGGCCTGCTCGGTCTCGCCACCGGCGAGGCGATGGCGCACCTGCGCCGCCTGGAGTTGGCGGGAAGGGCGGTGCGCGAGGTGCGGGCGGGGGTGAATTGGTATCGCGCGCGCTGACAGGAGCTCCCGCCGGCGCCCGTCCCGCTGAAGGAGAGGCCGCGACGCCCGGCCCTCCGCTGAAGGCCGGGCAGGTGCGGCGCGCTACGCCACGATGAAGTCCGTGGTCGTGAGCGGCGGGGCATCGCTGAGCGTCGCGATCAGCACCGCTGCGCCGCTTCCCGCCCCGTCGGCGTCCCAGAACAGATTTCCGTTACCGGTGTCGAACAGGAACTGGCCTGTGCTACCGGTTGCGATCGGGTCGCTTCCCGAGACGAGCGAAATCGTGCCGCCGGCAACGAGGCCGCCGCCGAAGCCATCCGCCGAAATCTGGATGTGGTCGACGCCATGTTCGAAGTCGGTGATCGTGTCGGACCCCTCGGAAGCGGACTGGAAGTTGAAGATGTCAGCGCCGCCGCCGCCCGAAAGGACGTCGGCCCCGTTGCCGCCGGTCAGGATGTCGTTGCCAGCCTCGCCGGCCAGATTGTCGGAGCCCTCGCCGCCCGACAGCTGGTCATTGCCGTCCCCGCCGAAGACGTTGTCGTTGCCGGCTTCGCCGAACAGCTGGTCGTTGCCCTCGTCGCCCGACATGGAATCATCGTCATTGCCGCCGAAGATGACGTCGTCGCCAGCGCCGCCATTCAGATTGTCGAAGCCGTCGCCGCCATGGATCAGGTCGTTCCCGTCCTGGCCGAAGACGGCATCCGCGCCGCCGAGCGCATCGATCGTGTCGCCGCCGATAGTGCCGATCAGCGTGTCGTCGCCAGCGGTGCCGGTGATCGTCTCGCCGACCGGCACGGACCCGTTCGGATTGTAGCCGGGCGCGAAATTGGCATCGGTAAAGTCGCCGGCATTGGTGTTCTGGAAGACGACCAGCGTTTCCCAGTTCGCGCCGCCGGCAGTGCCGTCCTGGTCCCATTGGAACAGAGTATCGGAGCCGCTCTGCACCAGCTGCAGGAAGCCATCGCCGAACGGATTCGACGTGCCGTCCCAGCCCGAGAGGAGGCTCAGCAGCGCCCCGTCGTCGCCCGAGAGCCGGAACATGTCGCCGCCGCCGCCGGTCGTGAAGTCGGTGACGATGATCGCCGCATTGCCCTGGTCGGCATAAGCGAGCTCGATCGTGTCGCTGCCGCTGCCCGTGGTGATCGTGCTCGCATTGTATCGATAATAGTGGATGATCGTGTCGTCGCCGTCGCCGCCGTCGATCGTCTGGACTCCGTCGGACGAACCGGCGATGATCCGATCGCTGCCCAGTCCGCCGACAAAGCTGTTGACCCCGAGGAAGTCGGACAGAAAATCGTCGCCGTCCCCGCCGTCGAGATTGTCGTTGCCGTCGTCGCCGTCGAGGCTGTCATTGCCGCCGCCGCCCGACAGCTGGTCGTCGCCGCCGCCGCCGATGATGATGTCGTTGCCGGCTTGGCCGGACAGCTGGTCGTTGCCGCCACCACCCGACAAAATGTCATCGTCATTGCCGCCGTCGATGATGTCGTTGCCGGCCCCGCCATTCAGCTGGTCGTTGCCGTCGCCGCCATTGATCTGGTCGGCGCCGGCGTTGCCGTTGACGGTATCGTTGCCGCCCAATGCATTGATCGTGTCGTCGCCGATGGTGCCGTTAAGCGTCTCGCTGCCGTTGGTGCCGGTGATCGCCTGACCCACCGGCGCCGATCCGTCGGGAGCGAAGCCGGGCGCGAAATTGGCGTCGGTAAAATCGCCCGCGACTTTGTTCTGGAAGACGGCGAGCGTTTCCCAGTTCGCGCCGCCGGCAGTGCCGTCCCGGTCCCATTCCAGCAATGTGTCGGAGCCGCTCTGCTCCAGCCGCAGGAAGCCTGTTCCGAATGGGTTGGAGGTTCCGTCCCAGCCCGAGAGCAGGCTCAGCAGCGAGCCCTCGTCGCCGTCGAGCCGGAACATGTCGCCGCCGGCGCCGGGCGTGAAGTCGGTTATGGTGACCGCAGCCGACCCCTGCTCGGCAAACGCGATCTCGTTCGTGTCGCTGCCGGTGCCGGTCGTGATCGTGCTGGCGTTGAAGCGGTATTGA
>JAQGLF010000002.1 GCA_028293025.1 Alphaproteobacteria bacterium | reverse complement strand
TATGGTCGTTGGTCGGCGCGACGCTCAGCGGCGGCTCGCCGGCGCCGAGCACCGCCAGCGCCGCCATCGCCTCGTCGACCGTATCGAGCCGGTCGACCAGCCCGCCGCCGGCTCCGGGCAGGCCGCTCGGCGCGCCGATCTCGGCGCTGAGCTCGGCCGGCCCGCGCAGGGCGACGTCATAGACGAGCGTGCGATAGGCCGGCCAACTCGTCGCCAGCGCCACGATGAAACCGATCTTGACCAGGGTGAAGACGCCTTCGCGCACGTCCGGCGCATGGCCGAGCAGCAGCCGGTAGCCGAACAAGGCGACGAACAGGGTAAGGAAGCCGGTGAGCACCAGCGACAGGGTCGAGCCCGGCGCGAGCAAGGCGAGATAGCCGCCGCCGCCGAGCGACTGCGCCTGGCAGTCGATATAGGCCATCATCGAGCGGACGAATCCGGCATCGGGGAGGATGACGGGACAGGCCATCAGGCACATTCCAGCAGGCGCGGGATCCACTCGGCGGGATCGTCGCCGGTTTCGGCGCGGATCTCGTCGAGCAGGCGCACAGTGCGCTCGCGGCCGGAGAGGATGGTGAGCAGATCCTGCTCGCCGGTAAGGTTGAGGCGGGCGACGACGCTGTCGGCGCCGTGCTTGACCAGGAAGCAATGGGCGTTGTCGGGCAGCGTCCGCACCAGCTCGTATTCATGCGGAGTGAGGCCGAAGCCGTCGATGTAATCGGCCGCCCGCGCCTTGGGATTGGCCATGAAGATCTGCGTCGCCGCCTGCTCGATGATCGCGCTGGCGATGCGGCTTTCGAGCGCGTCCTGCGCGCTCTGGGTGGCGAAGCCGACGATGCCGTTGCGCTTACGGATCGTCTTCTCCCAATCCTTGATGCGGCGGACGAAGACCTCGTCGTCGAGCGCCTTCCAGCCTTCGTCGACGACGATGATCGCCGGGCTGCCGTCGAGCCGCTCCTCGACCCGGTGGAAGAGGTACATCATCGCCGGGCTGCGCATCGCCGGATCGTCGAGGATCTGGGTCATGTCGAAGCCCACCGCTTCGGCGGTGAGGTCGGTGCGGTCATGCTCGTTGTCGAACAGCCAAGCGCGCTCGCCGTCGCCCCACCAGGGCCGGAGGCGCGACCAGAGGTCGGCGGCGGTGGGACGGTGGCCGCCGCGGAACAGCTCGACCAGATGGCGGAGGCGCCGATGCTCGGGGGGCTGCTCGAAATTGGCGTCGATGGCGTCCTTGATCCGGGCGACGTCGTCGATGTCGGCGCTGCCCGCGAGCAAGGCCAGCCAGTCGATCAGGAACTGGCGGTTGACCGGCGTGTCGGGGAGCTGGAGCGGATTGAGCCCCGACGGCGTGCCGGGACGGAGCAGGTCGTAGCGGCCGCCGATCGCGCGGATGAACAATTCGCCGCCGCGGTCCTTGTCGAAGAAGATGATGCGCGGGCGGAACTTGCGCGCCTGGGCAAGGAGGAAGTTGAGCACCACCGTCTTGCCCGAGCCCGACGGGCCGATGACGGTGAAATTGCCGAGGTCGCCCTGGTGGAAGTTGAAATAATAAGGCCCCGCCGCCGTCGTCTCGAGCAGGGTGACCGCCTCGCCCCAATGATTGCCCTGGGCCCGGCCGAGCGGGAAATTATGGCTGCTGGCGAGCCCCGAAAAATTGCCGGTCGAAATCAGGCCGCGGCGCGCGATATATTTGAAATTGCCCGGGAAGTGCGCCCAGAAAGCGGGCTCCAGCGCGATCTCCTCGCGCACCGACAGGACGCCGAGATCGGCGAGCGCCGCCTGCACTTCGGCGATGCCGTCGTCGACGATGCCGGGCGTGTCGCCGCGCACCGCGATCGTCATATGATGCTCGCCGAAGCCGGCGCGGCCGGCGGCGACGTCGTCCTTGGCGTTGGAGAGGTCGGCGCGCAGGCTGACCGCCTCGTCCTCGGCCGAGCGCATCCGCCGCAGCGCGAGGTTCATCCGCGACAGCGCCGCCTGCCGCTCGACGAAGCCGAAGCTCTGCGAGACGTTGAGCTCGAAGGGCAGGCGCAGCAGGTCGTCAAGCATGCCGGGGACGGTCTGCCCCGGATAATCCTTGATCGAGACGATGCCGAGGAAGCTGCGCGGAGTCGCGCCGGCCGGGCCGAGCTCGGCCGTCTCCTGGCCGAAGCTGACGCGCCGATAGGGGAGATAGTCGCCGACGTCCTGCAGCGGCAGCAGCACCGGCCGCATCTCGCCATTGTAGAGCGAGGAGAGGAATTCGAGCGGCTCCGAGCAGGGCCCCTGCGGCGTCCGGTAGACGCCGAGCAGCCGCGGCTCGTAGCTGCCGAGCGCGGCCATCAGCGCGTCGCGCGCCTGGTCGAGCGCATGGCGCTCATAGCTCACGTCGAGGTCGGGCGCGGTCGCCGCCGTGCGGCCGAGCCGCTCGCGGATGCGGTCGAGCCGGCCGACCCGGCCCTGGAGCGGTCGGCGGATCAGGGTCAGGAAGATGTCGTTGACGTAGAGGCGCTTGCCGGCGAGCCGCTGGCGCCAGGCGGCGTCGAGCTGGCGCGAGAAAGGATCGGGATGGCCGGAGGAGAGGCCCGCCTCGATCCGCCGCCGGACGACATGGTGGTAGAGGGCGAAGCGCGAGGAGCCGATTGCCTGCAGCATCGCGTCGCGCAGCCGCTTGCGATAGTTGATCTCGTCGGTATCCGCGGTCTCGAACAGCAGGCCGCGCATGTGGACGACCTGCATCAGCAGACCGTCGCGCGTCTCGAGCGTATGGTCGTCGACGTGCCGCGCATAGGGAAGATGCTTCCCCGCCGGCTGCTCGCGAGAGGGCGCGCGCCGGTCGCGGCTCAGGGGCGGTAGGAGTTGCATCCCCACACCTTGTGATTCTTGACGCGCGGCGTGCGCGAGACCCTGGTCAGCCAGAGATCGAAGAAGCGCGGCTCGCGCACGCAGAGCAGGACGCCGACGACGTGGAGAACCAAAGCCGCGGCCAGCACCCAGGCCGAGCGGAAGACGAGGAACAATTCGGTGGCGATGACGGCGTTGGCGATGAAGTAGGAATAGGTGACGCCGGCGAACATTTGCGGCCGCGTCAGGGCGACGAACAGAGTGTCACGTTCGAGCCCGTTCATCGCTCACTGACCGATCGCGGCGGTCGACTGGATGCCGGCAACGATGCTGGCGGCGCCGAACAGGATGAAGCAGCCGAGGATGACGGTGGCGCCGTAGCGCCAGTTGATGCGGCCGGTCAGCATCAGGAAGCCGACCGAGGCCACCGCGATCACCGCGACCACGGTGGCGATCGTGCCGAGCAAGGTGCCCTGGAGCCAGCGCACCGCGGAGACGATGACGCCGGAGCCGGCGGGGTCGGAAAGCGAATCCTGCGCGAAGGCCGCCGACGACCGGAAGAGAGCGGCGATGGCCGCCAGAGAGGCGGCCAAGCCCCTTGCGCTAACGAATTTCATTCCTGCCCCATGTGCGATTCGACCCGCCCAATAGTGCGCGCCCAGCGCCGACTTGCCAACACCTTATAGAATCGGGGCAAATTCAGTGAGTGAAGCCGGGTCCCCGAACGCGTGCGGCGTGGCTGCGACTGCGACCTCGTCAAATCCCATTACGAAGCCGCGATGTGCAGGTCTCCCAAAATAAGACGCTTCCGCCGGCACGACGGTCTCAGGGGACAGAAATCTCGAACGGCCCGACCGGCAACGGCGCTTCGTCGAACAGGTTGACCGTGGGGCTATCGGCCCAGGCATAGCGGACACGGGTGACCGGCTGGCCGTCGCTCGGCAGCAGCACCCGCGCGCCCTCGGCCGGGCCGTTCGCATAGCGGCAGCTCGCCTCGGCCACGCCGCACAGCTCGAAGCCGATGGCGCGGTCGCTGCCGCGGGTGTGGAGGGCGCCGGTGACGCCGGTGAAAAGGAGCTCGATGCCGCCGTCCGGCAGCCGCCGCGCCGATCCGATCTCGGGGCCGGAAGGCGGCGCGGAATTGCCATAAGCGAGCGACGCCATCGCCCGGCCGAGGCGGCGGCCGAGCTCGTGCTTCTCGCCGGGGTGGATGTCGAGCGGATCGCCGAGATCGATGGCGATGGCGAGGGCGGCATGGCCGTCGCGCGCGACCGCCAGCCGCTGCTGCTCGCGCAGCGACGCCCAGCCGCTCGGCCCCGGCTTGGTCGGGGCGTAGCCGTAATTGGCGAGCTGAACGATGGCGAAGGGCAGACCGGGCCGGCCGAGCTGGCGCCGCCAGTCCGTCATCATCGCGCCGAGCCGCAGGTCATAGCCCGGAATGTCGGTGTCCGATTCCCCCTGGTACCAGGCGGCGCCCTTCAGCCCGAAACGGCCGAACGGCGCGATCATCGCGTTGTAGATCACGCCGGCGCCGGCAATGTCGTCCCACGGCACGCGCGGCTGGTTCGAAGGCGTCCGCCGCTCGATCGCATAGCGCCACCCCGTGCCGAGCGGCAGACCGGTGCCGTCGGCGAAGCTGAGCTTCATGATCTCCGCCGGGCCCGCCATGCCGCCATTGGCGTAAACGTCATGGGCGTTGACGACGATCACGTTGCGGCCGGGCCGGAGCGTCCCGGGGGGCAGCCTGTATTCGCGCGGGGTGGCCGGATTGCCGCCGCTGCCGACGGCGACGCCGTTGACCCAGGTCATGTCCATGTCGTCGACGGGGCCGATGGCGAGGATTGCCGCCTGCCGCGCCTGTGCGGCGGTCAGGGTCACGTCCTGCCGGAACCAGACCATCCCATCATAATCGGCGAGCTCGGGCACGCCCCAATGTTCCCAAACGTCGATCTTCGGCACCGGCCGCCAGTCTAGCCCTGCGCCGGGCTGCCAAGGCTCGGCACCCGGTCTGTCGCCGGTCGCGCGGCGCCACCAATCGCCCCAGGCCGCCCCCGCCTCGCGCGCGGCGGCGGCAGGGTCGCGGACGTAGAGGCGCAGCAAATCCGCCTGCGCGCCGCGCCCGGCGGCGCGCTGCGCGGCGTCGCCCATCCAGGCGCTGATCTGGGTGCCGCCCCAGCTCGAGGCGATCGCACCGATCGGCACGCCCGTCCGCTTCCTCAGATCCTGCACCATATAATAACAGGCGGCGGAGAAGGGGCGGACGGTGTCGGGGCCCGCGACGGCCCAGGCCGGCGGCTGCGCGAAATCGCCGCGCGGAACGAG
Source organism: Alphaproteobacteria bacterium (assembly GCA_028293025.1). Lineage (GTDB taxonomy): Bacteria > Pseudomonadota > Alphaproteobacteria > Sphingomonadales > Sphingomonadaceae > Allosphingosinicella. Next base: position 9,550 of record JAQGLF010000002.1, on the reverse strand, counting down.
CGCCGTCGCCTTGGCGATCGTCATCAGGCGGAGCTTGCCGTCGGCCGAGGCCTGCGCCTGGTTCCAGCCGTCCTGCGCATTCTGGACCTGCAGCTCCATGTTCGACTGGCCGGAGCAGAGGAAGACGTCGCCGACGAGCAGGTCGCTCGCTTGCGCGGCGCCGCTGGGAGCGGTCGCGCTCAGGGTGAAGGGGCCGCCCGCCGGCATTGCCGGGAGCGGAGCGAAGAAGCGGCCGTCGGCGCCGGCCCGCACCATCGCCTGGCGGTCGCCGAGAGCGATTGTCACGGTCTCGCCCGGCGCGGCCGTTCCGGTCACGACGACGGGCAGGTCGCGCTGCAGCACCGCATGATCGCCGAACAAGGGGTCCAGCTTCGGTGCCGCCGCCGCTGGTACCGCTAACATGGGGAGCGAAGCGACGGTGGGCAGGAGGCTCCAGCGCATCTTTCTTCCTCATTTGAAGTCGCGAAGGTGGTGAGCCCAGCTGGATTCGAACCAGCGACCTACTGATTAAAAGTCAGTTGCTCTACCAACTGAGCTATGGGCCCTTCGCGCGGCTTTCCCCTAGGTGCGGGCGGGGCCGGGGTCAACGGGGCGGCCCTTGCGCAGCCGGGCGAGGAGCTGGCGGACGGTGAGGCCGGTCAGCGGGTCCCGCCAGCCAGGCGCGATCTCGGCGAGCGGCTCGAGCACGAACAAGCGGCGGCGATATTCGGGATGGGGGACGACGAGGCCGGGCTCCGCCCAGCTTCCTTCCGACCAGAGGATGATGTCGAGGTCGAGGATTCGCGGGCCCCAACGGCGGCCGGGGCGGCGGCCGAAATCGCGCTCCAGCGCCTTCAATGCCTCGAGCAGCTCCGGCGGCGAGAGGTCGGAGCGCAGGATCGCCGCGGCATTGGCGAAGCCTCGGCCCGCCGGACCCACCGCGCCCGTGGCCCGCACGCGCGACAGGCGTTCGACGCCCAGCGCCTTCGCCGCCGCCGCCAGTGTTTGGGCGGGTGAGCCGCGGCGGCCCCGGCGGTTTGAGCCGAGCGCGAGGGCGTAGCTTGTCACCGTCATTGCGCCGGCCGTAGACGCTCGCGATGTTCCTGTCCCCGGTTCCCGCGCACGAGGCGCCGCGCGACTGCCCGCTTTGCCCTCGTCTCGTCGCCTTTCGCGAGGCGCTGCGGGAGACGCATCCGGGCTGGTGGAACGCGCCGGTGCCGAGCTTCGGCGATCCGGACGCCTGGCTGGCGATTTGCGGCCTGGCGCCGGGCAAGCAGGGGGCGAACCGCACCGGACGTCCCTTCACCGGCGATCATGCCGGCCTGCTCCTCTATGAGACGCTGACCAGGTTCGGTTTTACCGAGGGACGCTACGATCCCGACGGGATGGATGATTTTCGGCTGCGCGGCGCCGTGATCGTCAATTCCGTCAAATGCGTGCCGCCGCAGAACAAGCCGCTGCCGAAGGAGATTGCGATCTGCACCCGCACCTATTTCGAGCCGGCGCTGGCCGCGCTCGAGCAGGTTCGGGTGATGGTCGCGCTCGGCCGCATCGCCCATGACGCAGCCGTGCGCGCGGCAGGCGGACGGCTCTCCGCTTTCGGTTTCGGCCACCTGGTCGAGCATTGCCTGCCCAATGGGAGGCTGCTGATCGATAGCTACCATTGCTCGCGCTACAACCAGAACACCAACCGCCTGACCCGTGCTATGTTCGAGGCCGTGTTCGAACGCGCGTTGGAATTGCGGTGATGATCCCGCATGATCTGGGGAGGCAGGAATGAAAGCATCCTTGCTCTATCGAATCGCGGCCATTCTCCTCGTGCTTTTTGCCGCCGGGCACACTTTCGCATTTCGCCAATCCGATCCCCAATGGGGAGTCGATGCGCTTCTCGGAGCGATTCGATCCAGGCACTTCGTCGTTCAGGGATTCGATCGAACCTATTGGGACTTCTTTCTGGCGGCCGGATTCTCCGTGGGGGCATTTTATCTGTTTGCGGCCATATTGGCATGGCAATTGAGCAGGCTTCCGGCGGGGACTCTGGCGCTCATGCGCGGCACGGCCTGGGCCTTCGCCTTGTGCTTTGCCGTCATCACGATCGTGAGCGCGACATATCTCTTCGTAGTGCCCATCGCCTTCGCGACATTGGTCACATTGTGCCTGATTGCGGCGGCCTGGCTTTCGGCGAAGGAAAATCCGCCGCTGCAGTAAAGAAGCGTCAGACGTCCTGCGACAGCCGCCCGTAAAGGTCCGGCCGGCGGTCGCGGAAGAAGCCGAAGGCGGCGCGGTGGCGCTTCGCCTGATCGAGGTCGAGGGTGGCGGCGATCACCCCCGTCTCCTCCGCCCCGAATTCGGCGAGGATGTCGCCCCGCTCGTCGCAGATGAAGCTGTGGCCGTAGAATCTCTGGTCGCCCTCGGTGCCGATGCGGTTGGCAGCGACGACCGGCACGACGTTGGAGACGGCGTGGCCGATCATCGCCCGCCGCCACATCCGGCTGGTGTCGAGGTCCGGATCGTGCGGCTCGGTGCCGATCGCGGTCGGGAAGAGCAGGATCTCGGCGCCCATCAGCATCAGGCTTCGCGCCGTTTCCGGATACCATTGGTCCCAGCAGATGCCGGCGCCGATCGTCCCGTAAGCCGACGGCCAGACCTTGAAGCCGCTATTGCCCGGTCGGAAGTAGAATTTCTCCGAATAACCGGGCCCGTCCGGAATGTGGCTCTTGCGATAGACGCCGAGCAGTTCGCCCTTCGGCCCGATCATCGCCAGGCTGTTATAATGGTGATGCCCTTCGGCTTCGAAGAAGCTGGTCGGGATATAGATTTCGAGCTCGGCGGCGAGCTTGCGCATCGCCAGCACGGCCGGGTGGTCGGCGGCGGGGAGGGCGCGGGCGAAATGGCTCTCCTCCTGGGTGCGGCAGAAATAAGGACCCTCGAACAGCTCGGGCGGGAGGACCAGCTTCGCGCCCTGGCCGGCGGCTTCGCGCACAAGGGCGCCGACGGCGGCGATATTGTCCTCGACGGCGTCGGAGAAAGCGAGCTGCAGCGCGGCGACCTTCACCTTGCTCATCGCGGCACCTGCTGGCTGATGCAGTGGAAGCTGCCGCCGCCGGTCAGCACATGGTCGGCACGGATGCCGATCGCGCGGCGGCCGGGGAAGAGGGCGCCGATCGCGTCCACCGCCGCCGCGTCATTGGGTGCGCCGTAGAGCGGGATCACCACCGCCGCATTGCCGATGTAGAAGTTCATATAGGAAGCGGGGATGATCTCGCCTTCGACGACAATCCGGCCCGGCGAGGGGAGGGGGGCGATTTCGAGGTTGAAATCCCCGGCCCTGGCCCAGGCGTCGAGATAGGCGGCGACGTTGGGATCGTCGTCGCCGGCCGGTGCGGGGATGGCGATCCGGCCTTTGCCGACGAAGCGGGCGAGATTGTCGACATGGCCGTCCGTGTGATCGTTGACCAGGCCCTCGCCGAGCCAGAGGAGGCGTTCGAGGCCGAGATCCTCGCGCAGCCGCGCCTCGGCCTGCTCGCGCGTCATGCCGGGGTTGCGGTTCGGGTTCAGCAGGCATTGCTCGGTGGTGACGCCGAGGCCGGTGCCGTCGACGTCGACCGCGCCGCCCTCGAACACCCAGGAGTGCCGGATTGCGTCCAGGTCCGCGGTTTCGGCGAGCCTGAGGCCGATCGTGTCATCGCCCTCCAGCTCGTATTTTCCGCCCCAGCCGTTGAAGCGGAAGATTTTCGCGCTTCGCCGGTCCCCCCGGCCGAGGAAGATCGGTCCGGTGTCGCGAAGCCAGATGTCTCCGAACGTCGCGACGATCACGTCGATGCCGGGGCCGGCCAGGTCGCGGGCGCGCTCGGCGGAGGCCGGATCGGCGGCCACCAGCCTGACCTGCTCGCCGGCCCCGTCGGCGTGCACGGCGCGGGCGAAGGCGGCGACTTCCTCGCGCGCCGGCTCGAGATCGGTCTGCCAGAGGTTCTCGTGGCTCGGAAAGCCGATCCACACCCACTCATGCTCGGCCCATTCGGCGGCCTGGCGGACGCCGCTCGCCGGCTCGGCGGCCGAAAGCCTGGTGGAGAATCTTTCTTCGATCACAGCCTGTCCATGCACGCGCGAGCCGCGGCTCATGCCAGCTAGGATTCTGCCGTGCAAGCTTGCGCGGCCGGGCCGGGGCTGGCATCTCCGCGTCAGTGCTTGGAAAAGGGGCCAAGCCATTCAGGGGACAAGATGATCACGAAATTTTTGCTGGCGGGCTCGGTGCTCGCCCTTCTGCCTTTGCCCGCGGTTCAGCCGGCACTCGCCCAGGCTCCGGCGCCTGCCGCCGACGCCGCCACCCTGTTCGGAGCGCGGGAGGACGTCTCCCAGATCAGCCTCTCGCCGGGCGGCACCAAGGTCGCCTTCATCGCGCCGGGGCCGGGGCCGTCCTCGGTCCTTTACATCTCGGACGTCGCCGATGGCAGCGTGCCGAAGATCGCCCTGAGCTCCGACGGCAAGCCGAACCGCATCCGTTCCTGCTTCTGGGTCTCGGACACCCGCCTCGTCTGCTACCTGTACATGGTGTTCAATACGACCGGCGAGGTCACGGACGCTTCCCGGATCGTGGCGGTCGATGCCGACGGCCGCAATTTGAAGATGCTGAGCAACGGCACCCGCGCCGACGACGCCTATGTCTCCATGGGCGGCGGCCAGGTGATCGACTGGCTGCCCGAGGAGAATGGCGCGATCCTGATGGGCCGCAACTACGTGCCCGAGGAAAAGCAGGCCACCCACATGAACGACAGCCGCGAGGGGTTCGGGGTCGATCGGCTCGACACTGCTTCCTTGTCCATCAAGTCGGTCGAGGCGCCGCGGCGCGACGCCATCGAATATATCAGCGACGGCCGCGGCAAGGTCCGCATCATGGGCACGCGCCAGGTCGCCGGTGCCAGTGGCTACGACCGCGCCGCCATCTCCTATTTCTACCGGACCAAGGACTCGAACGGCTGGAAAAACCTCGGCGTGCTCAACGAGGCCAGTCGCGAGGGCTTCAATCCCTATGCGGTCGATTCGGACCTCGACGTCGCCTACGGCTTCGAGAAAAAGGACGGCCGCCTGGCCCTCTACAGCCTGGCCCTGGACGGCTCGAAGCGCGAGACCTTGATCTTCTCGCGGCCCGACGTCGACGTCGACGGGCTGATCCGGATCGGCCGGCGCCAGCGCGTGGTCGGTGTCACCTTCGCCACCGACAAGCGGCAGGCGGTCTATTTCGACAAGAACCTGCAGGCGCTCGCGGCGTCGCTTTCGAAGGCGCTGCCCGGCCTTCCGCTGATCCAGTTCGTCGATTCGAGCGTCGACGAGAGCAAATTGCTGCTCTGGGCGGGAAGCGACATCGATCCGGGCCGCTACTATCTGTTCGACAAGAGCAATCACCAGCTTCACGAGCTGATGCTGTCGCGCCTGAGCCTCGAGGGCGCCCGGCTGGCCGAGCAGAAGCCGGTCACCTACAAGGCGGCGGATGGCAGCGTGCTGCCCGCCTATCTGACGCTGCCGCCGGGGAGCAGCGGCCGCAATCTTCCCGCCATCGTCATGCCGCATGGCGGCCCGAGCGCCCGCGACGAATGGGGCTTCGACTGGCTCGCCCAATATTTCGCGGCGCGCGGCTATGCGGTGCTCCAGCCCGAATTCCGGGGCTCATCGGGCTACGGCGATAATTTCTTCCTCAAGAACGGCTTCCAGTCCTGGCGCACGGCGATTGGCGACGTCGACGATGCCGGCCGCTGGCTGGTCGCCCAGGGCATCGCCGATCCCGGCAAGCTCGCCATCTTCGGCTGGTCCTATGGCGGCTATGCGGCGCTGCAGGCCAACGTCCTCGATCCGAAGCTGTTCAGGGCGGCGGTCGCGGTGGCGCCGGTCACCGACCTCGCGACCCTGGTCGAGGAGCACCGGAACTGGGCCGATTATCTGACCGTCCAGGGCCTCGTCGGCACCGGACCGAACGTCCGTGAAGGCTCGCCCGCCCAGAATGCCGACCGGATCGCGGTGCCGGTGATGCTCTTCCACGGCGATCTCGACATCAATGTCGGCGTCCGCGAATCGAAGCTGATGGACGAGAAATTGCGGGACGCGGGGCGGCAGAGCCAGCTCGTCCTCTATCCGGGCCTCGACCATCAGCTCGAGGACGGCGCGGTCCGCGCCGACATGCTGCGCAGGACCGACGCCTTCCTGCGGACGGCGCTCAAGATTCCATGAAAAAAGGACGGCTCCGACGGAGCCGTCCCTTTTCTTCCGCTGTGGCGAAGCCGATCAGCGCGAGTAGAACTCGACCACCAGATTGGGCTCCATCCGCACCGGATAGGGAACCTCGTCGAGCGTCGGCACGCGGGTGAAGGTGATCTTGGCGTTGCCGTCGGGCGCGACATAATCGGGGATGTCGCGCTCGGCGAGGCCCTGCGCCTCCATCACCAAAGCCATTTCCTGCGCCTTGCCGCCGAGGGTGACCTCGTCGCCGACATTCACCCGCCGCGAAGCGATGTTGCACTTGACGCCGTTGACGCGGATGTGGCCGTGGCTGACCATCTGGCGGGCGGACCAGATGGTCGGCGCGAACTTGGCGCGATAGACGATCATGTCGAGCCGGCGCTCGAGCAGGCCGATCAAATTCTGCGACGTGTCGCCCTTCATCCGCGCGGCCTCGGTGAAGGTCCGCTTGAACTGCTTCTCGGTGACGTCGCCGTTATAGCCCTTCAGCTTATGCTTCGCGCGAAGCTGGATGCCGAAATCCGACATCTTGCCCTTGCGGCGCTGGCCGTGCTGGCCGGGTCCGTATTCGCGCTTGTTGACGGGGCTTTTGGGACGTCCGAAGACGTTCTCGCCCATGCGGCGATCGAGTTTGTACTTGGCGCTGCTGCGCTTGCTCATGTCCGGTCCAATCTGCCTGGTTTTCTGCGTCCCGGAACCGCACCGCCCGGAACAAAGCCGGACGCGGCCGCCGCTTCACCGGGGTGCGGAGCCAATTGCGAAGCGCCGCACATGGCGGCGCAGGCGCATGAAGTCAAGGATAGGCGGCGGCTTGCGGCCGTCCGCCCGGGGGCTTTAGTTGCCCTTCGGGTTCGTCTGGTGCGACTGCGCCTGCTCGGTCATTTCGCGCGCGTCGCGGCGGTTCTGGTCCCATTGCTCGCGGGTCATGCAGACCCGCTTGGAGCCGAGACGCGAGCCGGTCTCGCCCGTTTCGCGGCAGACCAGGCCGTCGCGCTTCTTGTCCTGCTTCTCGCCGGCATTCCCCGCCAGCGCCACGCCCGGAATCAGGACGAGGCCGAGCCATAGAGCCTTCTTCATGGTATAAACCTTTCAGATACGACGGAAACAATTGCAGATTTCCCGCCAAAGTCAAGCTCGACACGGGCCGCACGGTCGCTCATGACCGGCTCATGACGACGAACAGGATTGCCGCCGAGGCATGCCGAACCATGGCCGAAGTGCGCCGCGGTGTGGACGAGATCGACCGCGAGATCGTGCGGCTGGTCGCCGAGCGCTTCCGCTACATGGACGCGGCGGCGCGGATCAAGCGGGGGCGGGCGGCGGTGCGGGACGAGGCGCGCAAGGCCGAGGTCCTTCGCAACGTCGCGTCCCATGCGCGCGAAGCGGGCGCGCCGCCCGCGGCGGTCGCCGAGCTTTACGAACGGCTGATCGAGGCCTCGATCGCCTACGAATTCGACCGCTTCGACGAATTGAGGGCGGCCGGCTAGCTTTCTTCTTGTTCTTCGGGCGGGGCACGCCTGGGCCGCGACGGCTCAGCCAGCGCCCGGACGATGCCGCGCATCGCCTGCACCTCCCGGTTCGACCATCCGGCCTTGGTGAGGATGGTGCGGATCGTGTTGCGGGTCGCCGGCGTGCGGTCCGGTGGGTGGAAATAGCCCTTCGCCTCCAGCGAAGCGTCGAGCTGGCCGATCAATCCCTCGAGCTGGGCCTGGGTGGCGCGGGGCTCGGCGGTCTCGCTTTCGGTCGGCATCGCCAGCGTGCCGTGCTTCGACCATTCATAGGCGATCAGGATCACCGCCTGGGCAAGGTTCAGCGAGCGGAATTCGGGGTTGATCGGCACGGTGACGATCTTGCCCGCCACCGCCACCTCGTCGGTCTCGAGCCCCGATCGTTCAGCGCCGAACAGCACCGCGCACGGCTCGGCCATGCCGCGGATTTCGCGCGCCGCCTCTTCGGGCGTGACGACCGGCATGACGAGGCCGCGCTTGCGGACGGTGGTCGCATAGACATGGACGCAATCGGCGACCGCCTCCGCGACGCTGTCGAAGACGCGCGCCCGCTCCAGCACCAGATCGGCGCCCGAGGCGGCCGGACCGGCGCTCGGATTGGGCCAGCCGTCGCGGGGACTCACCAGCCTCAGGTCGGCCAGCCCGAAATTCAGCATCGCCCGTGCCGCCTTGCCGATATTCTCGCCGAGCTGCGGCCGGACCAGCACGATCGCCGGAGGTCTCTTTCCCCGCTCATCCTGAGTAGCCGCTGAGCTTGGCGAAGCGGCGTATCGAAGGACCGCTTTGCGTGCGAGCGAGCGCAAGCTTTCCCAGTCGCCTCTAATGAGGGCTTCTTTCTTGGCCCTGCTCCAGCCCTTTATCTGACGCTCGGCGGCGAACGCCTGATCCCGCTCCGGGAAACGCTCCGACCATACCAATTCCACCGGCCTTCTTTTCTCTGTGTAACCGGGGATGGAACCGACCTGATGCTGAGCGATCCGGGCGTCGAGATCGTCCGTATGCCCGGCATAGTAACTGCCGTCCGCGCAACGGAGGAGATAGGCGTAGAAGTCCAGCGCACGGGTCCTTCGATACGGGTCTTCGCCAGGCTCAGCCCCTACTCAGGATGAGCGATGAAGGGCTAGGCCATAATTGTCCTTGCCGGCGCGTCACCGACACGCAAGCCCCTCGACTTCGCTCGATACGAACGGAATCTCACTCGCTGCCGGCCTCGCTGACCGTCCCCGCAAACTCCTCGAAATCGCGGGCTTCGCGGAAGTCCTTATAGACCGAGGCGAAGCGGATATAGGCGACCGGGTCGAGCGCCTTCAGGCCGTCCATCACCATGCCGCCGATCCGGCTCGATTCGATCTCGCTCTCGCCGCTGGTCTCTACCTGGCGCTGGATCGAGGAGGCGAGCTTCTCGATCCGCTCGGGCGGCACCGGGCGCTTGCGGCAGGCGATGGCGATCGAGCGTTCCAGCTTGGTGCGGTCGAACGGTTCGCGCCGGCCCTCGCTCTTGAGCACCGTCAGCTCGCGCAGCTGGACGCGCTCGAACGTGGTGAAGCGCGCGCCGCACGCTTCGCATTGCCGCCGCCGCCGGATCGCGACAGCGTCCTCGGTCGGGCGGCTGTCCTTTACCTGGCTGTCTTCATGGGCGCAGAACGGACAGCGCAATCAGAGCTCCGGGTAGATGGGAAAGCGCTCGCACAGCGCGGCGACACGGGTGCGCACGGCGGCCTCGACCTGGCCGTCGCCCGATTCGCCATTCTTGCGCAGGCCGTCGACCACTTCCGCGATCATCCCGCCAATCTCGCGAAACTCCTGCTGGCCGAACCCGCGGGTCGTACCCG
>JAQGLF010000368.1 GCA_028293025.1 Alphaproteobacteria bacterium | reverse complement strand
CATCACAAGACCGAGGCCTGCTTCAAGGCCTTCGGCCGCGCCCTCGCCCAGGCGGTGGCGCGCGAGGGCGACGCGCAGGCGATCCGCAGCACCAAGGGAATGCTGTGAACCTCGCCATCGTCGATCTCGGCTATGGCAATGTCGGCTCGATCGGCATCGCTTTCGAACGCTTCGGCGTGGCCGCGAAAGTCACGGCGGACCGGGACCTCATCGCCGGCGCGGACAAGGTGGTCCTCCCCGGCGTCGGCGCCGCCGGCCATGCGATGGCGCAGATCGAGGCGCGCGGCCTCGCCGGCACGCTCCGCAGCCTCGCCCAGCCTTTGCTCGGCATCTGCCTCGGCATGCAGCTCCTGTTCGAGCGGAGCGACGAGGACGACACGCTTTGTCTCGGCCTGATCCCGGGCCGGGTGCGCCCACTGGAGCCCGCGGCGGGCCGGCCGGTGCCGCACATGGGCTGGAGCCGGCTGTCGGTGAGGGATAGTCGCCTTGGCCTCAGCGACGGCGACTATGTCTATTTCGCCCATGGGTTCGCCTCCGATCCCGGACCGGAGACCGCCGCGAGCGTCGATTACGGCCGCGAAATCCCGGCCGTCGTGCGCAGCGCCAACCGGCTCGGCGCGCAATTCCATCCGGAACGGTCCGGCGAGGCCGGCGCCCGCTTCCTCAGGGCCTTTCTCGACTCATGATCCTCTATCCCGCGATCGACCTGATGGGCGGCCGCGTCGTGCGTCTCGCACAGGGCCGCTTCGACGAGGCGACCACCTACGAGCCGGACCCGGCCGAGGCGCTCGCCGGCTTTGCCAGGGCCGGCGCCTTATGGGCGCATGTCGTCGACCTCGACGGCGCCCGCGCCGGCGCGCCGGTACAGCACGATCTCCTCGCCGCGCTCGCCGGGGCGAGCGGGCTCAAGCTCCAGGTCGCCGGCGGCTTCCGGACAGGCGCGCAGCTCGCGCGGATGTTCGACGCCGGCGTGGCGCGGGTCGTGATCGGCAGCTTGGCGGTGGAAGACCCGGACGTTGCAACCGCTCTGTTCGAGGCCTTCGGCGGCGAGCGGATCACCCTGGCGCTCGACGTGCGCATGGAGGGGGGCGAGCCGGTCGTGGCGACGCGCGGCTGGACCGAGGGCTCGGGCCGCAGCCTCTGGGATATTGCCGGCCTCTATCCCGATGCGCGCCATCTGCTCGTCACCGACATCTCCCGCGACGGCATGCTGGCCGGCCCCAATCTCGACCTGATCGCCCGCACCACCGCCGCCCTTCCCCGCCTCGCGCTGCAGGCGTCGGGCGGGGTCGCGACGCTCGACGATTTGCGCGCGCTTCGCGACGCGGGCGCGGCCGGCGCGATCGTCGGCAAGGCCCTGTTGGAAGGGCGCTTCGGCCTCGCGGAGGCGCTCGATGCCTGCGCGTAGGATCATCCCCTGCCTCGACGTCAGGGACGGCCGGGTGGTGAAGGGCATCCGCTTCCGCGACCATCGCGACGCCGGCGACATCCTCGAGCACGCGCTGCGCTATCGCGACGAAGGCGCCGACGAGCTCGTCTTCTACGACATCACCGCCAGCGCCGAAGGGCGCAACGTCGATTACGACTGGGTGCGGCGGGTCGGGCGCCTGATCGACATCCCCTTCGCCGTCGCCGGCGGCATCCGCAATGTGGAGCAGGCGGCAGCCTGCCTCGAAGCCGGCGCGGACAAGATCTCGATCAACTCGCCGGCGCTGGAGCGGCCGGAGCTGATCGGCGAGCTCGCTTGCGCCTTCGGCAGCCAGTGCGTCGTCCTCGGCGTCGACAGCTTCCGCGACGGCGACGATTATCGGGTGAAACAATATACGGGCTCGCCCGACACCACGTGCGACGCCGGCCGCGGGACGACGGACTGGGTCCGCGAGGCGGTCGATCGGGGCGCGGGCGAGATCGTGCTCAACTGCATGCAGCAGGACGGCGTGCGCGCCGGCTACGACATCGAGCATACGCGAATAGTGGTGGAAGCGGTGCCGGTGCCGGTCATCGCCTCGGGCGGCGCCGGCGCGCCGGAGCATTTCTACGACGCCTTCCAGTGGGCGGGCGCGAGCGGCGCGCTGGCCGCAACCATCTTCCACGATCGTCTCGTTTCCATCCCCGAACTCAAGGAGGAGCTCGCGCGATGCGGGATCGAAATGCGCCGCTGAGCGAGGCGGACGTCGCCGGCCTCGCATGGGAGAAGATGGACGGCCTCCTCCCCGCCGTGGTCCAGGACCGCGCGAGCGGCGTCCTCCTCATGCTCGGCTACATGAACGAGGAGGCGCTGCGGGCGACGCTGGCGAGCGGCTTCGCTACCTTCTTCAGCCGCTCCAGGGGCCGGCTCTGGCAAAAGGGCGAGACCAGCGGCAACCGCCTTCGCGTCGTCTCGATCCACGAGGATTGCGACGCCGACGCCCTCCTCGTCCGCGCCGATCCCGAAGGCCCGATTTGCCACCTCGGCACCCAAAGCTGCTTCGGCGGCGAGACGGAAGGGCCGGGCTGGCTCGCCGAATTGTCGAAGATCGTGGCCAGTCGCATCGCCTCGAACGACCCCGCCAGCTACAGCGCCCATCTCGCCGCCGAAGGCCCCGCCCGCATCGCCCAGAAAGTCGGCGAAGAAGGCCTCGAAGTCGCCCTCGCGGCCGTCACCCGCGACGCCGCCGGCTGCGCCGAGGAAGTGGCGGACCTGCTCTATCATCTAACCGTGCTGATGGAGACGAAGGGCTTCGCTTGGAGCGACGTCGTCGCCATCCTCACAGCGCGACATAAGGACTAGTCGAACCAGCGCCCCCGTACTGTCGTCACGCTCATCGATGGACGGGCCACCGCATCCGGGCGCCGAGGCTGGCTCCAATGTACCAGACGCACATGCTGGTCAGGAGGCCGGCCAAAGGCGGCATCATGTAAAGGGTGGCGTTGGGAGCCCACCAGGAGAGGAACGAGCCGCCCAGCTCTCGCATCACCATCAGGGTTCCGCCAACATGCTGGGCCAGAAGACAGCCAAGGATGATTGTCGTCCCCACCCTATCCGGCCGGTAGCGGCCGAGCAGGATCGCCAGCGGCAGCGGCGTGAGAATTCCGATCACGGCAGCATAGTTGTGCTCGAACGCGATGAAGGCGGACCGCGAGACCAGGCCGTACCACAAGAAGTCGAACTCGATGCGCGGAACGACCTCGATGATGACGGGCACCAGGCAAATCAAAAGGAGATAAAGCCACTCCCGGCGCAACGCCCATCGGGCGGCGGCCGTGAAGCAGCCCGCCGCCCAGGCCAGGTGGCCGCGGTCGAGCGCATCATATTCCCGCTGCATCGCAACCGCCCATTCGTGCCGCGCCGGCGGCGAATGCCGCACCACGGCCTCCATCATCCAGCGCGCGACCGTTCGTGAGATCGTCATTGGAAGGCTCCTTTCAGCGCCAGCGAAGGAGACCCGCGCGACGCCTCGCGAAGAGCGCTCCGTCCGGCCGCGTTGATCCTGTAGGCATGGCGAGGCGGGCGACCCGACCGCTCGGGCTCGAGCCAGCAGCTTTCGAGCAAGTCACGCTCGGCCAGGCGGATCAGGATGGGATAGAGCGTTCCCGACTTGAGCCCCGTCATCCGCGCCAGCTCCAGGCCATATTGCCAATGCGAGCCGCCGTCGGCGAGCGCCTGGAGGAGCAGGAGCGACTGGCTGGAAAGACGGCGCGACATATTACAACTCTACATATATAGAGATCGTGGTCAAGCCCAAGCCCGACTCTGACCTGACGCCATATCGGACCTGATCCGGCATCCACCGCCTTTCGTCATCCCGGGCTCGACCCGGCAAACCCGCGTCTCCGGATCCTGCACGTCCGTGTTCATGGATTCCGGATCAAGTCGGGGTTTACGATCAGGAGCGCATCGCCTCCAAGGCGGCTCGATACAGCCCCGGCGTCGCCGCCGCGATAACCCGGCCCCCCGAGAAATCCTCACCGCCTTCCCAATTGCCAATCGCGCCGCCTGCCGCGCAGACCACGGGGATCAGGGCATTGTAATCGTGCGGCTTAAGGCCCGCTTCGATCACCAGGTCGAGCGAGCCGGCGGCCACGCGCGCGTAGCCATAGGCGTCGAGGCCGTAGCGCGTGGTTCGCACGCGCTGGCGCACACGGTCCCAGGCCTGGGTTTCGGCGGCAGAGAAAAGATAGGGATCGGTGGTCGACAGCCGCGCTTCCGCCAGCGTGGTGCATCCGCTGGTCTTCCTATCGCCGCCGGGGCCGACATAACGTTCATCCAGTGGCGCGGCGTCGATCACGCCGAGCACCGGCTGCCCCTCGTCGAGCAAGGCGATCAGCGTCGTCCAGCTCGGCAGACCGCAGACGAAGGCGCGGGTGCCGTCGACCGGATCGAGGCTCCAGGACCAGCGGCCTTTCCCTTTTTTCTCGGGAAATTCCTCGCCCTGAATGCCGTGATCGGGAAATTCCGCCTCGATCAGCCGGCGCATCGCCCGCTCGGCTTCGCGGTCCGCTTCGGTGACCGGATCCCAGGCGCCGCCTTCATTCTTGTCGGCGGCGGCGCAGCCCGTTCGCCAGCGGGGCAGCGTCTCGGCGCGTGCTGCGTCGGCGAGCCGCTCGGCGAAGCGCATCATCGTCTCGAGATCGCAATCGTCCACCCGCCGCTCCTGCCGGAGAGCCATGGCGCCGGTCAACCGCCTCAGCGGACCGTGAACAGGCTGCGGTCGAGCACATGTCCGCCATTGTCGACCAGGGCCAGCCGATGCTGCCCCGGCCCCGGCAGCACCGCCGGCGCCGCCTCGGCGAGGCCGAGGTCCTGGTTGTCGAGCTGGAGCCGCTCGCCCGACACCGCCCCGATCGTGGCGATGCGGATGCGCTGGCGCGGAAGCGGAATGTCGGGATCGAGCGCGAAGACGGTGCCGGCGACCGGGCTGACGATGCGCGGCCGGCGGGCGGCGGCGGGGGCACTGCCGATGCTGGCTTGGGCGGTGCCGCGGAGGAAATAGTCGCTGCGCGGCGGCTCGATGCGGTCGGCGAAGGCGATGGTGCGTGCCTCGACTCCCGCCGGCCGTGGCGGCTGCCGGCTCCCGACGCCGCGGTGGAGGGCCAGCATCACCTCGCGCCAGACCGGCGCCGCGCCGGTCGTGCCCGAGACCCGGGTCATGCTGTCGCCCTCGGCATTGCCCACCCACACGGCGACGGTGAAACGGTCCGAAAAGCCGATGCACCAATTGTCGCGCATCGCCTTGGACGTGCCCGTCTTGGCCGCTGCCCAGAAAGGCAGGCGCAGAGCGGAATCGAGGCCGAAGGTGACGGCGCGGGCATCGGCATCGGCCATCATGTCGGCGACGATCCAGGCGGCGGCGGGATCGGCCACCGCGCGCGGCGCGCCCGGCGGATCTTCGCTCCGCAGCCGCAGCGGCCGGTAGCGCCCGCCATCGGCGAGGGCGCGATAGGCGGCGGCCTGCTGCAGCAAGGTGACTTCGGCCGAGCCCAGAGCAAGGCTGTAGCCGTAATAATCGCCGTCCTCGGTGAGGCCGCGATAGCCCATGTCCCACAATCGGTCGCGGAAATCATCGACGCCGTCGAGCAGCAACGCCCGCACCGCCGGCACGTTGAGCGACCCGGCAAGCGCGGTGCGGACGCTGACCGCGCCCTTGAAATTGTGGTCGTAGTCCTTCGGCACGTAGAGGCCGGAGGCGGTGTCGAGCTGGACCGGGCTGTCCTCGAGGATCGAGGCGGGGGTGAGGAAACCGCGCTCGATCGCCTGGCCGTAGAGGAAGGGCTTCAGCGTCGAGCCGGCCTGGCGGTAGGAATCGCCATTATCGACGTCGGGCGCGGTCGAGCCGCCGCCGGCGCCGCCGACATAAGCGAGGACGTCGCCATTGCGGTTGTCGATGACGATCACCGCGCCGTCGCGGGCGCGGTCGCCGAGGCCGAGCAATTGGCGGCGAAGCGCGCCCAGAGCGACGCGCTGGACGCCGGAATCGAGCGTCGAGATCACCGTCTCGCCCGGGCGGCGCAGCAATTTGTAGGCGAGATGCGGCGCGAGGCCGGGATCGTCGGCGAGGCGGCGATTGGGGCCGGTCATCGCCGCGGCCTCGGCGATCATCGTCGTGCAATCGGCGATGCGGCCGATCCGGCAGGCGCGGCGGCCGACGGAGCTCGGATTCGCCTGGGGCGCCGGCAGCAAGGCGGCGAGCAGCAGCGCATCGTCCTGCCCCAGCGCGTCCGGCGCCTTGCCGAACAAAGCGCGGGAGGCGGCGCCGATCCCCTGCGTCTCGCCGCGGAAGGTGGCGAGGTTGAGATAGGCTTCGAGGATCTGGTCCTTGGTCCAGCCCGCCTCGATCGCGCGGGCGGCGCGGAGCTGGCGGAGCTTGGCGCGAAGGCCACGCCCGCCCGGCCCGCCGAGCTCGGGCGCGAGGAAGCCGGCTATTTGCATTGTTATCGTGCTGGCGCCGCGCTCTTGGCCGCGTTGCAGGGCCGCCCTGGCCGAGCCGGCGAGGCCGCGCCAGTCGACGCCGCCGTGGCCGGCGAAGCGCTTGTCCTCGGACGCCACCACC
>JAQGLF010000342.1 GCA_028293025.1 Alphaproteobacteria bacterium | reverse complement strand
GCCTCGCCTTGAGGCGCCGCACTGGATTGCTTCGCTCTGCTCGCAATGACGAGGAGTAAGGCGGCGCCCCGCCTCGCTCATTCCGTCGGCGGCGGCTCGTCGCCCTGGTCGTCGGGCGGCGGCGGCGCGGGCGGGCCGTTGACGGTCGGCGGCTCGCGACCCGGCGGCTGGTCGCGCCGATCCGGCGGCGACGGCTGGGCGGAGACGCTGACGCCATTGTCGCCGACATCGACGCCGAGCTGATAGCCGCTGTCGCCGAGCGGCACGTCGAAGCTGAGATTGCCGGTCGCTTCGACCGGCTCCTCGGCCGGCGGCACCGCCGCCTGCTGGGCCGGGCCGGCGCCGACCGCGGCGGCGGTGAAGTCGCGCCAGATCCGCGCCGGCAGGCCGCCGCCCGCGACCTGGCCGAGCGGCGTATTGTCGTCATTGCCGATCCAGACGCCGACCACGAGGTCGCCGGCGAAGCCGATGAAGATGGCGTCGCGATTGTCCTGGCTGGTGCCGGTCTTGCCGAAGGTCGGCACCTGCAGGGCGGCGCCGCGCCCCGTCCCCTGCTGGACCACGGCGGCGAGCAGGTCCTTCATCTCGTCGAAGGCGGGATCGCGGGTGGCGCCGGCATAATGGGTCCACATCCGCTGCCACCAGGGCTTTTCCGCTTCCTCGAGCCCGCGCGGCCGCACCGGATAGGCGCCGGCGGCGATCGCCGCATAGGCCGAGGTCATTTCGAGCAGGGTGACTCCCGAGGTGCCGAGCGGCAGGCTCGGATTGTCGGCGAGCGGACTGCTGATGCCGAGGTCGCGGGCGGCGCGGATCACATTCTGCCGCCCGACTTTCTCGGAGAGGCGCACCGCCGCGACGTTGCTCGACAGAGCGAAGGCCTGACGCAGGGTCAAGCTGCCGCGATAGCGGTTGCCGCTGTTCTTCGGCTGCCAGTCGCCGATCTTCAGCGGCCGGTCCTCGATCGTCGAATCCGGTGTCATCCCCGCCCGCATGGCGGCGAGATAGACGAACAGCTTGAAGGTGGAGCCGGGCTGGCGGCGCGCCTGGGTGGCGCGGTTGAACGGGCTGGACGCATAATCCTTGCCGCCCACCATCGCCGCGATCCGGCCGTCGGGATGCATGGCGACCAAAGCCACCTGCGCGGTGCCGAGGCCGGCATTGCGGACCGTCTGCAGCGCCAGCCGCTGGAGCGGGGCTTCGAGCGTCGTCTGGACCGTCTGTTCGCCATAAGCATCGTCGCCCTGCTGGGCGCGGGCGCGGGCGAGGGGGAGGACCCAGTCGGCGAAATAGGTGCCGGTCGGCACCGAACGCGCCGCCGCGACGTGGAGCCGGGCCGGCCGCAGCGCCCGCGCTTTGGCGGCGCTGAGCACGCCGTCTCTGACCATGGTGCCGATCACCACCCGCGCGCGGGCGCGGGCGCGGGCGAGATTGTGGGTCGGCGCGAGCGTCGTCGGCGCCTTCACCATCCCCGCCAGCATCGCCGCTTCGGGAACGGTCAGCCGTTCGGGTCCGTGGCTGAAATAATGCCAGGAGGCGGCGCGCAGGCCGTAGACATTGTCGCCGAAATAGACGTTCGAGAGATAGCGTTCGATGATTTCGTCCTTCTTCAGCCAGGCCTCGAGCCAAAAGGCGATCAGCACCTCCTGCGCCTTGCGGCCCGCCGTTCTTTCGGCGCTGAGGAAGGAGATCTTGGCGAGCTGCTGGGTGATGGTGCTGCCGCCTTCCCGCACGCCGCCGGCGCCGAGGTTGCGGAACGCGGCGCGGGCGATGCCGCGCGGGCTGATGCCGAGATGGTGGTAGAAGCCGCGATCCTCGATCGAGACGAAGGCGGCGGGGACATATTTGGGGAGCTCGGCGATTTTCACCGGCTGGGCGATCTCGGCGCCGCGGCGGGCGATCGGCTGGCCCTCGACCGAAACGAGGGTGAGGCTCGGCGCCGCGATCGGCTGCAGCGACTTGGAAAGCGGCGCGGTAATCGCGAGCCAGGCGACGAGCAGCATGAAGATGGCGAGCAGGCCGAGGATGATATGCTTCCAGCGCAGGCCGAACGGACGGCGCCAGCCGCGCCGCGGCCGTTGGACGACCGGCACCGGCGTCATCGGGTCGAGCGGCCCAGGCGGCTCCGCCGGCACGGTCTGCCACTGGGCGGGTTCGTCCAAGCGCATCGCGCCTCCTTAGCTCAGAAAATCGCTTGTGAAATCAGCGAATGCGCCGAGCCGCCGCGAAGCCGCTCCGGACGGATCCGATCCGGCACGACGCCGAGCTCGGCCAGTCCCGACGGCCAGGCGCCGCCGGTCGCCAGCGCCTCGACGATCGCCGCCATGGCCGGCGCGGTCTGGAGGCCGTAGCCGCCCTGGCCGACCAGCCAGAAGAAGCCCGGCGCTTCCGGGTCGAAGCCGGCGGTGGGCGTGCGGTCGGCGACGAAGGAGCGCAGCCCCGCCCAGCGATGGGCGATGCGGGCGACGCGGATGTCGGTGTAGAGCTCGACCCGGTGCGCGGCGAGGGCGACGTCGTAATCCTCGGGCTGGGCGTCGCCTGGATCGTCGTCGACTTCATCGACCGGCGAGGCGAGGAGCTGCCCCGCCTCCGGCAGCATGTAGAAGTCGCCGGCGGCGCTGTGGACGAAGGGCCAGGCGGCGGCGTCCGTCCCCGGCGGCGGGTCGATGGCGATGATCGTCCGCCGCTTCGGCTGGAGGCCGATCGGCCGCAACCCGGCGAGACTGGCGAAGCCATCGCCCCAGGCGCCGCCGGCGTCGATCAGGACCGGCGCCGACCAGGCCTCACCCTGCTCCGTCTTTACCTCCCAATCCTCGCCGCGGCGCGCGGCGGAGGCGATGCGGCGGCCGGTCAGCACCTCGCCGCCATCGGCCCTGACGGCGCGGGCGAAGGACTGGAGCAAGGCGTCGGCGTCGAGCTTGAGCCCGGTCGGGTCGAGGATGGCGGCGACGGCTCCGTCCGGACCGCCGGTGCGTAGCGCCGGGCACAAGGCGGCGATCTTCGCTTCGTCCTCGATCCACTCGGCGGCGTCGGTGAAGCGCGCCATGTCCGTGCGCAACGCGATCAATGCGCCGAGGCTCGCCTCGGTCGCGAAATAGAGCGACGGCATCGCGCGCGCGACCGGCGTCGGGCAGAAGCCTTCCGGCTGGGCCTCGTAGAAGCTCCGGCTCCAGGCGGTGAGGCCGCGCACGACGGCATTGCCGATGCCGTAATGGCTGAACGAGACGCTCCGGCCCGACGAATGATAGCCGAGCGCCTCTTCGGCTTCGAGCACGACCACCTTGCCGTGCCGCCCCAGCCGCGCCGCCGCCGAGAGTCCGGCGATGCCGCCGCCGATGATGAGGAAATCACTCGTGGTCATTTGGCGCCTCTATCTTCGCCGGCCGGGGCGACCGCAAGAGGCAGGTTCCTCCGTGCCGGGGAGGAACCCGAGACCCGTCCCGGCTGGCGCGGCTCCGCGCTCCGCGCTAGGAATCGCCCAGGAGAGGCCCGAAAAATGAACGAGCGCATCCCCCCGCCCGAATCCGCCATCCGCGACACCCATTGCGACCTCGAAGGTTACGAGGCGCGCTACCGCCGCTCGCTGGAGGATCCGGACGGCTTCTGGGCCGAGGAGGCCAAGCGGATCGACTGGTTCACCGCCCCCACGAAGATCGCGAACTGGTCCTTCGATCCGGTCGACGTCAAATGGTATGAGGACGGCATCCTCAACCTCTGCCACAATTGCGTCGACCGGCACCTCGAAGCCCGCGCCGAGGCCATTGCGATCCTGTTCGAAGGCGACGAGCCGGGGACGGGGCGGAGCCTCAGCTATGGCGCCCTCTATCGCGAGGTCGTCCGCATGGCGAACGTGCTCAAGGCGCTCGGCGCCGGCAAGGGCGACCGCGTCACCCTCTACATGCCGATGATCCCCGAGGCGGCGGTGGCGATGCTCGCCTGCGCCCGCATCGGCGCCGTCCACAGCGTCGTCTTCGGCGGCTTCTCACCCGAAGCGTTGCACGGCCGCATCGAGGATTGCGCCAGCCGCGTCGTCGTCACCGCCGACGGCGGCATGCGCGCCGGCAAGCTGGTGCCGCTCAAGGCCAATGTCGACGCGGCGCTCGAGAAAGGAACGGATGTCCAGGCGGTGCTCGTCATCCGCCATCTCGGCAACGACGTCCCCCTCGTGGAGGGCCGCGACCATTGGTACCACGCGCTCGGCGAGACGGTGCCGGACGACTGCCCCTGTGAGCCGATGAACGCCGAGGACCCGCTCTTCATCCTCTACACCTCGGGATCGACCGGCAAGCCCAAGGGCGTCCTCCACACGACCGGCGGCTATGCGGTCTGGACCGCCGCCACCTTCCATTATGTGTTCGACTACCGGCCCGGCGAGATCTTCTGGTGCACCGCCGACGTCGGCTGGGTGACCGGCCATAGCTACGTCGTCTACGGCCCGCTCGCCAACGGCGCGACCAGCCTGATGTTCGAGGGCGTGCCGAACTATCCGGATTTCTCCCGCTTCTGGGACGTGGTCGAGCGGCACAAGGTCGACATCTTCTACACCGCCCCGACCGCGATCCGCGCCCTGATGCGCGAAGGCGAAGGGCCGGTGAAGAAGCACGACCGCTCCTCGATCCGCCTGCTCGGCACGGTTGGCGAGCCGATCAATCCCGAGGCCTGGCGCTGGTATTACGAAGTGGTGGGGGAGGGGCGCTGCCCGATCGTCGACACCTGGTGGCAGACCGAGACCGGCGGGATCATGATCACCACCTTGCCCGGCGCGCACGACATGAAGCCGGGCTCGGCGGGCCGGCCCTTTTTCGGCGTCGCGCCGCAGCTGGTCGACGGCGACGGCAAGGTGCTGGAGGGCGCGGCTTCGGGCAATCTCTGCCTGGTCCGCTCCTGGCCGGGCCAGATGCGCAGCGTCTATGGCGACCATGAGCGCTTCATTCAGACCTATTTCGCGACCTACAAGGGCAAGTATTTCACCGGCGACGGCTGCCGCCGCGACGAGGACGGCTATTACTGGATCACCGGCCGGGTCGACGACGTGCTCAACGTCTCCGGCCACCGCCTCGGCACCGCCGAGATCGAGAGCGCCCTGGTCAGCCATCCCAAGGTCGCGGAGGCGGCGGTGGTCGGCTATCCGCACGACATCAAGGGCCAGGGCATTTATTGCTACGTCACCCTCAACGCCGGCGAGGAAGGCGACGAAGCGCTGGAGCGGGAGCTGAGGCTCCACGTCCGCGCCGAGATCAGCGCGATCGCCAGCCCCGACATCATCCACTTCACCCCCGCTCTGCCGAAGACGCGGAGCGGCAAGATCATGCGCCGAATCCTGCGCAAGATCGCGGAGAACGATTTCGGCAGCCTGGGCGACATCTCGACCTTGGCCGAGCCGGCTCTGGTCGACAGCCTGATCGAGGGGCGGCGCAACCGCTGAGATTCCGCGGCGCGTTCAGCCGGCTGCTTTGCCCGGCGTCGTGAAGCGGGGCGCCGGCGCCGGCTGCACGATCCCGTCGGTCTCGATGAACGTGCCGCGCGCGACATTGTGGGGGTGCGTGGGAGCATCGGCGAGCGACAGGATCGGGGCGAAGCAGGCGTCGGTCGGCTGGAGAAGGTCGCAGAACCAGGCCCGGGGTTGGGCGCGGAAGGCGGTTTCGAGCTCCTCGCGAAGGCCCGGATCGTGCTGACCGCAGCTTAGCCCGAGCCTTTCTTTCAGCACGGCGAAGAATTGCGGCTCGAGCGCGCCGACCGCCACCCACAAGCCGTCGGCGCATCGATAGACGTCGTAATAAGGCCGGCCGGTGTCGAGCAGATTGACGCCCCTCTCGTCCTTCCACATCCCCGCCGCCTTGAGCGACCAGGTCAGCGCCGAGAGCAAAGCTGCCCCGTCGACCATCGCGCAGTCGATCACCTGGCCCTGGCCGGTGCGCTTGGCCGCGAGGATTCCCGCCAGCATGCCGAAGGCGAGCAGCATGCCGCCGCCGCCGAAATCGCCGACCGCATTGGCCGGCGGCACCGGCGGCCCGCCGGCGCGGCCGTAAGTGTGCAGCGCCCCCGCCAGCGCGATATAGTCGATGTCGTGGCCGGCGGTGCCGGCGAGCGGGCCCTGCTGGCCCCAGCCGGTCATCCGGCCGTAGACCAGCCGGGGATTGTCGGCGAGCAGCACGTCCGGCCCGAGGCGGAGCCGCTCCATCACGCCGGGCCGGAAGCCCTCGATCAGCCCGTCCGCGTCCCGCGCCAGCGCGCGCACTTGGGCAGGGCCCTCTTCGCTGTGCAGGTCGAGACGGACGGTCGAGGCGCGGGCGCGGCCGAGAATGTCGTAGTCGGGCGGGATGATCGGCTCCCGGTCCTCGCGCGCGATGCGGATGACGGTGGCGCCATGGTCGGCCAGCATCATGCCGGCGAACGGCACCGGCCCGATCCCGGCCAGCTCGACGATCCTCAGCCCTTCCAGCACCCCCGCCATGGCGCCTTGATAGAGCGCGCGCGCCGCGGCGGCCAGCCGGTCACGAAGTGGTGACTCTCGACTGTTGACAAGAGAAAAGAGAGCTTTATATAACAAAGTACTCTAACAGATGGAGATTCGGAATGCGCAGACTTTTGATCGTCACGGCTTCGCTCGCGGGCCTTGGAACGGCGGCCGCGGCCCAGGCCGCGCCGGTGGAGATCGACCTTTCCGGCCTTCGCGCCGGCGGCAGGCTCTACGTCCAGCTGCAGACGCGGGAGCAGTTCATGGGTTCGGCCCGGGCCGCCGGCCAGGTGGTGAACGCGCCCGCGGCGGGCAGCCTCGCGGTCGCTCTCGACGTCCCGCCGGGCGAATATGCCGCGACCGTCTGGCACGACGACAACAATAACGGCCGCTTCGACGTCGACCCGACGAATGGAATGCCGCTCGACGGCGTGGCGATGCCGAATCTGGCGACGCTGAGGGCGGCACCGACCTTCGACCAGGTGAAGCTGACCGTACCCGCCGAGGGCATGAAGCTGCCGATGGCGCTTCATTACAGCCGCTGAGGCCGAGGCGGGACACCCTCGGCGCCGAAGACGACTCAGGGCCGCTTGGTGTTGCATATCGCGCTATGACAGGAGACGGGAGGCGTCGTGACGCTTCCCGTCTTCTTCGCATTGCTGTTCGCGGCCCTGCTCCACGCCGGCTGGAACGCCGTCGTGAAGATCGGCCTCGACCGCTTCTCCTCGGTGCTCCTGCTGGCCCTGGTGCAGGGCGGCATCGCCTTGCTGCTGTTGCCGGTATTCGGCCTGCCCGCGCCCGCTGCCTGGCCGTGGGTGCTGCTCGGCTCGGCCCTGCACAGCGGCTATAAATTGTTCCTGATCCGGGCCTATGGCCATGGCGACCTCAGCCAGGTCTATCCGCTGGCGCGGGGCACGGCGCCGCTGATCGTCACCCTCGCTTCGGCTCTCTTCCTCGCCGAGGCGCCACCGCTGCTGCGGATCGCCGCCGTGCTGGCGATCGCCGGCGGGATCATGCTGATGGCGAGCCGCGGCGGCCTCAGCCGCACGGCTCTGGCCTGGGCATTCGGCACCGCCTGCTTCACCGCCTCCTACACGATGGCCGACGGCGTCGGCGCGCGGCTGGCGGGCAATGCTTCCGCCTTCGCCATGGCGATGTTCACGCTCGACGGGCTGGTGATGCTTGGCTTCGGCCTCGCCGCCAAAGGCGGCCGCGCGATCGTCGGCCTGCTCCCCGCCTGGCGCGGCGGCGTCGCGGCCGGGACGATGTCGCTCGGCTCCTACTGGATCGCGATCTGGGCCTTCACCCAGGCGCCGCTCGCGATGGTGGCGGCTTTGCGCGAGACCAGCGTCCTGTTCGCGATGCTGATCGCCTTCTTCTTCCTCAGGGAGCGGGTCGAGCCCCGGCGCTGGCTCGCCGCCGGGCTGATTCTGGCTGGCATCGTGCTGATGCGGATTTGAGCTTGTAGTTCCCCGGCGCAAGCCGGGGTCCAGTTCCGCCGCATGTGCCGCTGGGCCCCGGCTTTCGCCGGGGAACGAAGGCGGGCAACATTAAGTCTTTTCCACAGCTTTTCGCGGCGCGGGATTCACGCGGCCGGCGCGATGGCCTAAGCTGCCGGATATGCTCACCACCGCCCATGTCTGCGGCGTCTCCCGCTCGATCCTCGGTCAGCCCTGGCGCTGGCGCGGGACGGCCGGCGACGGGCTGGACGAGGGCTTCCAGCCGGACGACCTCGTCGACCAACTGCTGATGGCGCGCGGCGTGGTGCGCGAAGAGCTGGAGCGGCATCGCCAGCCGACCCTGCGCGGCTTCATGCCGGACCCGTCCCTGTTCCGCGACATGGACGTGGCGGCGGAGCGGCTCGCCGACGCGATCGCGGCGGGCGAGGCGATGACCATCTTCGGCGATTACGACGTCGACGGCGCGACCTCCGCGGCCCTGCTCGTGCGGCTGCTGCGGGCGCTCGGCAGCGATCCGCGTGCCTATATCCCCGACCGGCTGATGGAGGGCTACGGCCCGTCCGGCGAGGCTTTGGTGCGGCTGGCGCAGGACGGGGCGCGGCTGATCGTCACCGTCGATTGCGGCGCCCAGGCGTTCGAGGCGCTGGAGATGGCGCGCGCGGCGGGCGTCGACGTGATCGTCGTCGACCATCACAAATGCGCCAGCGCGCTTCCCGTCGCTTATGCCATCGTCAATCCGAACCGGCTCGACGAGAACGAGGAAGCGGCGGCGCACGGCCATCTCGCCGCCGTCGGCATGTGCTTCCTGCTTGGCGCGGCCTTGCTGCGGACCTTGCGGGGACGGGGCTTCTTCGCGGCGCGCGACGAGCCGAAGCTGATCGACCTGCTCGATCTCGTCGCCCTCGGCACCGTCGCGGACGTCGCCCAGCTGCGCGGTCTCAACCGCGCCTTCGTCGCGCAGGGGCTGAAAATGATGGCGCGGCGGGCCAATACCGGCCTCGCCGCGCTCGCCGAGGCGGCGCGGCTGGTGCGGGCGCCGACCTGCACCGATCTCGGCTTCGCGCTCGGACCGCGGATCAACGCCGGCGGCCGCGTCGGCAAGTCCGACCTCGGCGTGCGGCTGCTCACCACCGAAGATCCGGAGGAAGCGCGCGGCATCGCCGCCGAGCTGGACCGATTGAACGAGGAAAGGCGGGCGATCGAGGCGTCGGTCTGCGAGGCCGCCGAGGAATTGAGCCGGACCAAGGGCAATCGCGCCGTCACCCTGGTCGCGGCGCCGGGCTGGCATCCGGGCGTGATCGGCATCGTTGCCGGGCGGCTCAAGGAGAAGATCGGCAAGCCGGCGATCGTCGTCGCGATCGGCGAGGACGGGATCGGCAAGGGCTCGGGCCGGTCGATCGCGGGCGTCGACCTGGGCGCGGCCGTGCTGGCGGCGAAGGACGAGGGCCTGCTCATCGCCGGCGGCGGCCACGCCATGGCGGCGGGGCTGACGGTAGAGGCCGGCCGGATCGAGGCGCTCGCCGATTTCCTCGAGGAGCGGCTGGCGGCGGACGTGGCCCGCGCCGGCGGCGACCGCGCCTTGCTGCTCGACGCGGTGCTGGCGCCGGGCGGAATCTGCCCGGCGCTCTGCGATGCGCTGGACGCGGGCGGGCCTTATGGCGCCGGCTGGCCGGGGCCGCGGGTCGCGGCCGGGCCGGTGCGGATCGTCAAGGCGGACGTGGTCGGCAACAACCATCTCCGCCTCGTCGTCGCCGGCGACGACGGCAAGAGGATCAAGGCGATCGCCTTCCGTCAGGCCGACAGCCCGCTGGGGGAAGCGATGCTGGCGGCGCCGCCGCACCGGCGGCTGTGGATCGCCGGCCGCATCCGCAAGGACGAATGGGGCGACCGCATCGCCGCCGAGCTCCACCTCGAGGACGCCGCCTGGGCGGATTGACGCGATCCCTCCCGCCTCCTAATTGCCAGCCCCTCGCTTCCGGCCCCATCGTCTAGCGGTCTAGGACGTCGCCCTTTCACGGCGAAAACACGGGTTCGATTCCCGTTGGGGTCACCATCGTCATGCGGCCGGAGCGAGTCGCGAGAATCTCAGCGCTCGAATAGCGCCAGCCAGGCGTCGAAAACTCGGATCGACATCAATCTCGGCTGAACCGGTGCGCTTGCCCTCGGCCTGGGCGCAGGGCCAGGACGCCAAGCGACGCTCCCCATATCAAGGGGAAGGCGGATCTCCCGGGCGGCGAGAGCCTGCTTTCATGGCGTGCTTCGCCGCGCCGGCGGACAGCGGCTTGAATGATCCCACTACCGGGACGCGGGGGGCAGCCCTCAGGACTGGGTGAATTGCCCGTCCGCGACGTTGGTGCTGAGGCCGTTCTCTGCCGCGCCGGCATCGAGACGCCGGACGTGCGGCGTCTGCCAGTTGCGGCGGAATACTCCGCGCTGGGTGGAGTCGGAGCGGGGAGCTTTGCGATCGTCCATCTTTTCTTCCTTCAAGGCGTGGGCTTAGACAATGAAGTCGTTCGCGATGATCTGATGGCTGTTCGCAGTGGTAACGTCAATCACCAGATCGGCGATGCTGTCGCCGTTGGTGTCGGCTTCGACGAACCAATGGCCGGCTTGGCTGGGATCT
>JAQGLF010000341.1 GCA_028293025.1 Alphaproteobacteria bacterium | reverse complement strand
GTTCCAGGATCATTATCTGGAGATCGACTACGATCTTTCGGACGTCATGTTCGTCACCACGGCGAACACGATGGACATGCCGCAGCCCTTGCTCGACCGCATGGAGATCATCCGGCTCGAAGGTTATACCGAGGACGAGAAGGTCGAGATCGCGACCCGCCACCTCATCCCCAAGCAGATCGAATCGCACGGGCTCAAGCCGGGTGAGCTCACTTTCTCCGAGCCGGGCCTGCGCATGCTCATCCGCCATTATACCCGCGAAGCGGGCGTGCGGACGCTGGAGCGCGAGATCGCCAAGGTGGCGCGCAAGGTCCTGCGCCGGATCCTCGAGGGCAAGACGGTGAAGGTCGAGCTGGTTGCCGACAACGTCGCCGATTTCTCCGGCGTCAGGAAGTTTCGCCACGGCATGGGCGAGGAGGAGGACCAGATCGGCGCCGTCACCGGCCTCGCCTGGACCGAGGTTGGCGGCGAGCTGCTGACGATCGAATCGGTGACCGTGCCCGGCAAGGGCCAGATCCGCACCACCGGCAAGCTCGGCGACGTCATGCAGGAGTCGATCCAGGCGGCCTTCTCCTTCGTCAAGGCGCGGAGCCCGAGCTACGGCGTCAAGCCGAGCGTGTTCGGCCGCAAGGACATCCACGTCCATCTGCCCGAAGGTGCGGTGCCGAAGGACGGCCCGTCCGCCGGCGTCGGCATGGTCACCGCGATCATCTCGACCCTGACCGGCATCCCGGTGCGGCGCGACGTCGCCATGACCGGCGAAGTCACCTTGCGCGGGCGGGTGCTGCCGATCGGCGGGCTCAAGGAGAAATTGCTGGCGGCGCTGCGCGGCGGCATCAAGAAGGTGCTGATCCCGGCCGAGAACGAGAAGGATCTGGTCGAAATCCCGGCGTCGATCCGCGAGGGGCTGGAGATCGTGCCGGTAAGCCATGTCGACGAAGTGCTGGTTCATGCCCTCGCGACGCCGGTCGTCCCGATCGAGTGGAGCGACGCGGACGAGCTCGCCGCCGTGCCGGCCCCCGAGCTGGCTGCCGCACCGGACGAGACCCTCGGAGTTTCCATTCGTCATTGATATTGTTGCGACGCAGCAACGAAATAGTCCCGGGAAGGCGCGATTTTCCTCGGAAATTCGCGCTTTCCTTTTGACTCCGGGAGAGCACCTGATTTTAGATGGCGTTTGGCGCGAGCCGCGATTCCACCTTCAACAGGGGTTCGGAAGAGATGAACAAGCAGGAGCTGATCGGCAATGTCGCCGAGACGACCGGCCTCAGCCGGGGCGATGCGACACGCGCGGTCGAAGGCGTGTTCGACGCGATCACCACCGCCCTGAAGAAGGGGGACGAGGTGCGCCTCGTCGGCTTCGGCACCTTCTCCTGCTCCAAGCGCAAGGCGTCGACCGGCCGCAATCCCCGCACCGGCGAGCCGATGCAGATCAAGGAATCGACCCAGCCCAAGTTCAAGGCCGGCAAGGTCCTCAAGGATTCGGTCGGCGTCAGGGGCTGAATCGCGGCGTCGCTTGCGGACGAAAAGCCGCTTTTCGAGATGCTGGACAGGCCCGGAAGGGCCGATTAAGGACGCCGGCGGCGGCGCTTCCGGCTTCGCTGAAAGGGCGTGGGCGCGTAGCTCAGTGGTAGAGCACTGTGTTCACACCGCAGGGGTCGCAAGTTCAATCCTTGCCGCGCCCACCACGCCCGCCTTTTCCTTGCGATGACTCGCTGCGACCGCTCACTGGCCTTCGAGCGGCAGATCCTCTTCCTCGCCGTGAAGGCCGAGCGCGCGCTCGATCCGCGCCACTTCCTCGTCGCTCGGCGGCTCGGGCAACTCCTCGCCCGGCGCCAGCGCCTCGTCGGGGATGCCGGGGCCGGTGCCGGCGATCGTGTCGTTCAGCGGCCGGTCGTTCGGGCCGGTGCTGATCTTGGCCCTGTCTTTCATGGGTCTGCCTCTTCATCTGCGCTATTGAAGCGAGCAAGGCGGAAGCTGGTTCCTCCCGGGAGGTGCATATGAGTGATGAAATTGTGAGGGCGCTGAGGGTGTTCGGCCTCGCTTTTCCCGGCGCCCATTCCAAATCGCCCTGGCCGGGCCATGACGACCTCGCGGTCAACGACAAGACCTTCGCTTATTTGCCGGCCGACGGCGAGCCGTTCAGCCTGTCGGTGAAGCTGCGTTATACGAGCGAGGCCGCGCTCGATCTGCCTTATGCCAAGCCCACCGCCTACGGCCTCGGCAAAAGCGGCTGGGTGACCTTCACGCCAGGCGAAGGCGAGATGCCGACGCGCGAGCAGATGCAGGAATGGATCGACGAGAGCTACCGCGCCCAGGCGCCGCGGCGGCTGGTGAAGGCGCTCGACGCAGGCGCTCTCTAAGATCGTCATCCCGGACTTGATCCGGGACCTATGAACACGGTGCGGCAAGTCCGGCGACACCGTGTTCATGGGTCCTGACTTTCGTCAGGATGACGGAGGGGGAGCGTCAGCCGCTCATGCTGTCCGCCACGATCTCGAACGAGCGCAGCCGTGCCTGATGGTCGTAGATCTGCGACGTGATCATCAGCTCGTCGGCGCCGGTGCGCGCGACGAAGGCGCGGATCGCGGCGTCGACCGTCGCCGGCGACCCGATCGCCGAGCAGAACAGCACTTGGTCGAGCATCGCCCGCGCCTGGGGCGGCAGCGTCTCTTCATAGCCCGGCTGCGGCGGCGGCAGCTTCGTCGGATGCCCGGTCCGCAAATTGACGAAGGCCTGCATCAGCGAGGTGGCGAGCAGATGGGCCTCCTCGTCCGTGTCGGCGGCGAAGGCGTTGAAGCCGAGCATCACATAGGGCCGATCGAGCTGACCCGAAGGCTGGAAGCGCTCGCGATAGACGCGGATCGCGTCGATCATCTGGCCCGGCGCGAAATGCGAGGCGAAGGCGTAGGGGAGCCCGAGCATGGCCGCGAGCTGCGCCCCGAACAGGCTCGAGCCGAGGATCCAGACCGGGACGTTCAGCCCCTCGCCGGGGATCGCCCGCACGCGCCGGCCTTCGCTGCCGCGAAAATAGTCGATCAGCTCGGCGACGTCGCGCGGGAACTGGTTCTCGTCGCTGGCGAGGTTGCGGCGGAGCGCATAGGCCGCCGCCTGGTCGGTGCCGGGAGCGCGGCCGAGGCCGAGGTCGACCCGCCCGGGAAACAGCGATTCGAGCGTGCCGAACTGCTCGGCGATGGTGAGCGGCGCATGGTTGGGAAGCATGATCCCGCCGGCGCCGATGCGGATGGTCGACGTGCCGGCGCCGACATAAGCCAGTCCCACCGCCGTCGCGGCGCTGGCGATGCCGGGCATCGAATGATGCTCCGCCATCCAGAAGCGGCGATACTTCCAGCCCTCCGCATGTCGGGCGAGGTCGAGCGCGTTGCGGAGCGCGCGGCCCGCGTCGCTGCCTTCGGCGATCGGGGCGAGGTCGAGGATCGAGAAGGGGATCATGACGCCCAGATGGGGACGATGCGCGTCCGGCGGAAGCCGAAATCGCGCGCGCTCTTGCCACGGTCCCGCGCGCCGCTCACCATGAGCCGATGAGGATCTCCTCCGCCTCGGACTTTCGCGAAGCGGCGCGAAGGCGGCTGCCCCGCTTCCTGTTCGATTATATCGACGGCGCCGCTTATGCCGAGCGGACCGCGCGCCGGAACGTCGAGGATCTGGCCGACGTGGCGCTGCGCCAGCGCGTGCTGGTCGACGTCTCGAGCATCGACCTTTCCACCACCCTGTTCGGCGCGCGGCAGGGCCTGCCGATCATGCTCGGCCCGGTCGGGTTGAGCGGTCTCTATGCCCGCCGCGGCGAAGCGCAGGCGGTGCGCGCCGCCTCGGCCAAGGGCGTCCCGCTCTGCCTTTCCAGCCTCTCGGTCTGCGGCCTGCGCGAGGTGGCGGCGGCGAGCGCCCTTCCGCTCTGGTTCCAGCTCTACATCATCCGCGACCGCGGCTACATGGCCGAGCTGCTCGCGGTGGCGCGCGAAATCGGCTGCGCCGGGCTGATGTTCACGGTCGACCTGCCGATGCCGGGCGCCCGCTACCGCGACCTCCATTCCGGCATGTCGGGGCCGCATGCGCGCTGGCGGCGGCTGGCCCAGGCGCTCGCCCATCCGCGCTGGGCCTGGGACGTCGGGCTGCGCGGCCGGCCGCACGGCCTCGGCAATTTCGCGCCGGTGCTCGGCGCGAAGAGCGGGCTCGAGGATTATGTCGCCTGGATCGGCCGCAATTTCGACGCCTCGATCACCTGGCGCGACGTCGACTGGATCCGCAGCCACTGGCCGGGCCGGCTGGTGATCAAGGGCATTCTCGACCCGGAGGACGCGCGCCGCGCGGCGGAAATCGGCGCCGACGGCATCGTCGTCTCCAACCATGGCGGACGGCAGCTCGACGGCGTCCCCTCCACCGCCCGCGCTTTGCCGGCCATTGCCGAAGAGGTGGGCGACAGGACGATCGTGCTGGTCGACGGCGGCGTGCGCTCGGGCCTCGACGTGGTCCGCATGCTGGCCCTCGGCGCGAAGGGCGTCCTCCTCGGCCGCGCCTGGGCCTATGCGCTGGCGGCCGATGGCGGCAGGGGCGTGACGCGGTTGCTCGACATCTTCGAGGCCGAGATGCGGGTGGCGATGGCACTGACCGGAGTCACGAATGTGGCCTCGGTAAATCGCGACATATTGAGCTGATCTTCTTTATCCCCTCCCCATCGAGGGGAGGGCTCTCGAGGTTTCCCTACCAATCGCGAGCCGCTACGACGCCCGGCCATGCTGCAGACGAGGAATCCGGAGAGCCGCCTCTGGCGCGACGAGCTTCGCGCGACGGTGTCGCTCGCCTGGCCGCTCGTCCTCACCAACCTCACCCAGTCGCTGATCCAGTCGACCGACGTCGTGCTGCTCGGCTGGGCCGGCGCGCGCACGCTCGCCTCCGCGACGATCGGCATCAACCTTTATTATGCCTTCCTGATCTTCGGCATCGGCCTGGTCATCGCCGCCGCGCCGATGATGGCGAAGGAGCTTGGCGCGCGGCGGCACAGCGTCCGCGACGTCCGGCGGACGGTCCGCCAGGCGATGTGGTCGGCGCTGGCGATCTGTATCCCGGTCTGGCTGCTCCTCTGGCATACGAAGGCGATCCTGCTCGCCATCGGTCAGGATCCGGGGCTGGCGGAGGGGGCACAGAGCTTTGTCCGGACCCTGATGTGGGCTATGCTGCCGGTGCTCTGGTACATGGTGCTGCGCTCCTTCGTCTCCGCGCTAGAGCGGCCGATCTGGTCGCTTGTGGTCGGCGCCTCGGGCGTGGTCTTCAACGCCTTCCTCAATTACGGCCTCATCTTCGGCAAGTTCGGCTTCCCCGCGCTTGGCCTGCGCGGGGCGGGCATCGGCAGCACCTGCGCCAACAGCTTCATGTTCCTGGCCATGGCGGCCGTGGTCTCCCTCCATCCCCGCTTTCGTCGCTATCGCGTGCTCGGCCGCTTCTGGCGCCCGGACTGGGAACGTTTCCGCGAGGTCTGGAAGCTCGGCCTGCCGATCGCGGTGACCCTCGCGCTCGAGATCACGATCTTCAACGCCGCCGTCTTCCTGATGGGGCTGATCGGTGCGGTCTCGGTCGCCGCCCATGCCATCGCGCTGCAGATCGCCGCTTTCTCCTTCATGGTGCCGCTTGGCCTCAGCCAGGCGGTGACGGTGCGCGTCGGCTTGGCCTTCGGGAGGCGGGACCGCAGCGGCATCGCCCGCGCCGGCTGGACCGCCTTCGCGCTCGGCGTCTCGTTCATGGCGCTGATGGCGCTGCTGATGCTCGCCATCCCGCATCATCTGGTGACCCTGTTCCTCGATACCGCCGATCCCGCCAATGCGCCGGTGATCCCGCTCGCCGTCTCCTTCCTGTTCCTGGCCGCCCTGTTCCAGATTTTCGACGGCGCCCAGTCGGTCGGCGCGGGCATGCTGCGCGGCCTCCACGATACGCGGGTGCCGATGCTGTTCGCCGCCTTCGGCTATTGGGTGGTGGGCCTCGCCACCGCCGTCGGTCTCGGCTTCGGCCTCGGCTGGCAGGGGGTCGGGATCTGGACCGGACTTGCGACCGGCCTGGGGGTCGTCGCCCTGCTGATCGTGTCGCGCTGGATGCGGCGGGAGTCGCTCGGCCTGCTCGATTGGTGAGGCCGGACCGGTAGCGACGACTTGACGCTTGGCGGGCGCCCCTCCTATGAGCGCGCCGCACCTCCGGCGCGTCGTGGCGATCGTAGCTCAGCTGGTTAGAGCATCGGTTTGTGGTACCGAGGGTCGCGGGTTCAAGCCCCGTCGATCGCCCCACCCGCGCCCTTTTTTCAGGACGCATCTTCCATGCATTCCCCATGGGACTATCCCGATTTCGACGATCATGAGATCGTCCACTTCGTCACCGACCCGGCGAGCGGCCTTCGCGCCGTGATCTGCGTCCATTCGACCCATCTCGGGCCCGGCGCCGGGGGCGTCCGCTTCTGGCATTATGCCGAGAGCGGCGAGGCGCTGCGCGACGCGCTCCGCCTGTCGCGCGGCATGAGCTTCAAGAATGCGATGGCGGGCCTGCCGCTCGGCGGCGGCAAGGCGGTCGTCCTCGCCGATGCCGCGCGCACGAAGACGCCGGAGCTGTTCGCGGCTTACGGCCGCGCGGTCGAAGGGCTTGGCGGCGCCTATGTGACGGCCGAGGATGTCGGCATCACTGTCGCAGACCTCGTTCAGGTCTCGAAGCAGACGCGCCACATCGCCGGCCTGCCGGTCGCGGAGGGCGCGGTCGGCGGCGATCCGGGGCCGCATACCAGCTACGGCGTCTTCCTCGGCATCAAGGCGGCGGTCCGCCGCGGCCTCGGCAAGGACAGCCTATCCGGCCTCCACCTCGCCATCCAGGGCGCCGGCAGCGTCGCCGGCGGCGTCGCCCGCCGCGCGGCCGAGGAAGGGGCGCGGATCAGCCTCACCGACCTCGACCGCGCCCGCGCCGAGAAGCTGGCGGGCGAGGTCGGCGCGACAATCGTTGATCCGGCCGAGATCATGACGCTCGAAGCGGACGTGCTCAGCCCCAATGCGCTGGGCGCGATCCTGACCGAAGAGACGATCGCCGCCTTGCGGGTGCCGGTCGTCGCCGGCGGCGCCAACAACCAGCTCGCGACCCGCGAGGACGGCCAGCGCATCCACCAGCGCAATATCCTCTACGCGCCCGATTACGTGATCAATGCCGGCGGCATCATCAACGTCTCGACCGAATATCTGCAGGACGGCGACCGCGAAACGGTCCGCGGCCGGATCGAGCAGATTCCGGTCCGGCTCGAGCAGATCTGGAGCGAGAGCGCCGAGACCGGCCGCAACCCCGCGGAAGTCGCCGACGCCATGGCGATGCGCCTGATCGGCCGGGGCTAGCAGGGAGGTAATTCCCTCCCCCTCGACGGGCAAAACGCAAGCCTTTGAGGACGCTTCCGCCTCCGCTAGACGGACGGGGGCAAATGCACGTTTTCGCGAATCCAGCACGCTTTCTCAAAATCGCGCGGCCGCTGACTCCCTGGCTGGGCTGGGGCGGCGGCGTGCTGGTTGCGTTCGCGCTCTTCATGGGGCTGTTCGTCGCGCCGCCGGATTATCTCCAGGGCGACAGCGTCCGCATCATCTACCTCCATGTGCCCGCGGCATGGCTCGGCATGGCGGGGTGGGCAGGCATTGCCGTCGCGAGCCTGATGCAGATCGTCTGGCGGCATCCGCTCGCGGCCGTCGCGGCGCGGGCAATCGCGGTGCCGGGCGCGGTGTTCACCTTCATCTGCCTCGCCACCGGCTCGCTCTGGGGGCGGCCGACCTGGGGCACCTATTGGCAATGGGACGGGCGGATGACGTCGATGCTCGTCCTGCTTTTCCTCTATGTCGGCTATATCGCGCTCGGCGAAGCGGACCGGGAGCGGGGCGGGGAAGGGCGGATCACCGCCATTTTCGGCCTGGTCGGGGCGATCAACCTGCCGGTCATCCATTATTCGGTGCTGTGGTGGCGGACCCTGCACCAGGGGCAGAGCATCGGCCTCACCGGCTCGACCATCGCCGCGCCGATGCTCTGGCCCCTGCTCGTCTCGGCGCTGGGGTTCAGCCTGCTGTTCGGCGCGATCGTGCTGATGCGGATGCGGGCCATGCTGGCGCGGCAAAAGGTCGAGGCGCGGCTGAGAAGGGCGGCCGCGTGAATCGCTGGGCCTTCGTCATCGCCGCTTACGCCGTCGCGCTGCTCGCCACGCTTGCGCTGATCGTGTGGAGCTATGCCGCCATGCGCCGCGCCGAGCGCGAGGCCGAGGCGCTGAGGGGCCGCGAATGAAGCGCAAGAACCAGCGGCTGATTCTGCTCATCCTCGCCGCCGTCGCCGTGCTCGCCGCGACTCTTCTGGCGATATGGGGCCTGCGGGATCGCGCATCCTATTTCTACGCTCCGGGCGATCTGGCCGGAAAGCCGCTGCCGGTCGATCAAGCGGTTCGGATCGGCGGCATGGTGAAGAAGGGGTCCGTTCGCCATGGGAAGGACGGCCTCACGGTCGACTTCGTCGTCCGCGACGAAACGCCGAGCACCATCCGCGTCCGCTTCCGCAAGATCCTGCCGGACCTGTTCCAGGAGGATAGCGGCGTCGTCGCGGAGGGCAGGTTCCAGCCGGACGGCCTGTTCGTCGCCGACGAGATCCTCGCCAAGCATGACGAGAATTACATGCCGCCGCAGCTCGACGCCGGGAAGCACGAGCACAAGACGGGACCAGTGCGGTGATCGCCGAAGCCGGCCTCGGCGCGCTCTGGCTGGCGGCGTGCCTGTCGCTGCTCCAGCTCTTCTTCGGCTTCGCGGCTCTGCGGCCGGCGGGGGAGGGGTTTGCGCGCAGCGTGCGGCCGATCGCGATCGCCCAGGCCTTGCTGGTCGGCATCGCCTTCCTCGCTCTGATCCAGCTCTTCCTGCGCACCGATCTTTCGGTGAAGCTGGTCGCGGAGAACAGCCACAGCCTCAAGCCCTGGCTCTACAAATTCGCCGGCGCCTGGGGGAATCACGAAGGCTCGATGCTGCTCTGGGTGACGGTGCTGGCGGTGGCGGGCGCCGCCGTCGCTTTGTTCGAGCGGCGGCTCGACGAGCGGACGCTGCTCGCGACGCTGGCGGCGCAGGCGACGATCGCGCTCGGCTTCTACGCCTTCCTGTTGTTCGCCTCGAACCCGTTCGCGCGGCTCGATCCGGTGCCGGTCGAGGGCAACGGCCTCAACCCCCTGCTCCAGGATCCGGGGCTCGCCTTCCACCCACCGACCCTCTATTTCGGCTATGTCGGCATCTCGATCGCCTTCTCCTTCGCGGTCGGCGCTTTGATCACGCGCGACGTCGGCCCGGCTTTCGCGCGGGCGATGCGGCCCTGGGTGCTCGGCGCCTGGATCTTCCTCACCCTCGGCATCACCGCCGGCTCCTATTGGGCTTATTACGAGCTGGGCTGGGGCGGCTGGTGGTTCTGGGACCCGGTCGAGATTGCGTCCCTGATGCCGTGGCTGGCGGCGACGGCCCTGCTCCATTCGGTGACCGTGCTCGCCACCCGCGACGGCCTGCGCGCCTGGACGGTCATGCTCGCGGTCGTCGCTTTCTCGATGTCGATGATCGGCACCTTTCTCGTCCGCTCCGGCATCCTCACCAGCGTCCACGCCTTCGCCGTCGACCCGCGGCGCGGTTTCTTCATCCTGATCCTGCTCGCGCTCTATATCGGCGGCGCGCTGACCCTCTACGCCCTGCGCGTCGGCA
>JAQGLF010000323.1 GCA_028293025.1 Alphaproteobacteria bacterium | reverse complement strand
GCGCGCCGCCGCGCGCCAGGTGGGCCGCGGCGACCAGCCCCGCCGGACCGCCGCCGAGGATCGCAACGTCCAGGCGCATCCCCCTGTCGCCCTCAGCGGCGGTTGCGGAAGCGGACGGCCTCGAACGAGCGGCGATGCTCCTCGCTGCGCCAGCCCGCCTCGGCGAGCGGGCCCGAGGCGGGCGCCTCGCCGCCCTCGGCCACCAGCCGCGCAGCATGCGCCCGCAGCTTCGCCCGGGGCGGGGGAAGCGCCTTCGAGACGTAGACAATCGGCGGGATGTCCGGATCGCCCGTCGGCCCGGGCCTCTTCTCGACGATGCCGAGCCGATGGAAATTGTCGATCATGCTCTCGGCGATCGCGGGATAATCGAGCTTGCCGAGCACCGAGAATTCCCAGTCGACGCGGCGGTGGAAGGCGGCGAGGCGCTCGGCGCGCGGCCGCGCCTCGTCCATCGCGATCTCGTAATCCGCCTCGTCGAGCACCTGGTTGGGCACCCGCGCCGGCCAGAAGGTCGAGAGATAGGGATCGTATTTGGTGTCGTAGCCCGAGCGGCAGGTGGCCGTGTCGCCCTGCCAGGGCAGCGCCATGTAGCGCGTGATCGTCCCCGGCCCCTGCTCGCCGAGCGGCCCGTCGGCGCCGAGCGCGACGACCTGGTCGAGGAAGGTGCCGTAGAAGCGCTCCTGCTGTCCCTCGGGCCGCGGCCGGATCCGAAACGGCGCGGTGTAGAGGGAGGCGTGGCGCATCGGCCAGGTCATCTCGCAGCCCGGATGGAAGGCGTCGGCGATGCAATGGCTCATCGCCGCCCGGTCGAGCATCGCCGGCCGATCGGGGAGCGGCATCGCGTCGAGATCCGCCGGAACCGCTTGCGCGGAAGCCCGGTCGTCGACGAAATTGCCGAGGACCCATTGCCGCAGCAATGCCGCCTGGAAATCGGGCAGGGCCAGATTGTTGCGCGGCGAATCCTCGGCGAAGCTGCCGAAGGCGTCGCCGTAGAGCCACGGCCACAGCCCGGGCGCATAGGCGCTGACCGTCGAACGGAAGCTGTTATAGGTCGTCCGCCGCAGCTCGATCCAGGGATCGTGGTCCTCGTCGACCGGCACGGCGGCGAGCCGCTCGATCAGCGCCGGATCGCCGAAGTCGAGCGGGCCGCCGGCGCCGAACATGCCGGCTATGCCCTTGTTGACCCATTGCAGCTCCGAAAGGCGCTGGAGTTGGGGCAGGATGTCGCGGGTGAACAGCACCGGATCCGGAAAGGGCAGCTGCCCGGCGTCGGTGAACAGGCCGCGCATGAGATCGTACATCGAGCGCCAGCCGACCAGGCCCGGCCCGTAATTGGGCGGCGCGACGATCACCCAGGCGGGATCGGCGTCGAGCTGGACGCCGTCCACCCGCACCTTCGCCGTCACCGGGCCGTCGGAAATGTCGTCGTACCAGCCGTCGGCATTGTTGTAGCTGTCCATGTCGCTCGGATCGTAAAGCGGGCTGTCGTCGGGCGAGCCGGCCTTGCCGAGGCCGCCGAGGAAGATCAGGCGGCCCGCCTCGTCGGTCAGGATCTCGCCGAGATCGACGGCCGCGCCGAGGAAGCTGCCGTCGAGCCGCCATGCCTTGTCGCCGCGCTTCGAGACGCCGGAGATGGTGCGGGGGCCGGCGTCGATGACGAGCGTGTGGCGGTCCTGCTCGGCGACTTTCTTGTTGCGCAGGATGGTCTGCAGCGAGACGGCGTCGGGGATGTCGAGCGCGGCGATGAACCGATACCATTCCGCCTTCCGGTTGGCGACGTGGACGGTCCATTCGACCTCGTCTCCGGTCAGCTCGCGCACGACTTCGCCCGCCGCATCATAGCCGTAGACGCGGAAGCGCGCGCCCTGCCGTTTCAGCGCCCCCGCCGCGTCGCGGTAGAAGCCGGGATCGCGCGGCTGCGCAATCATGGTCTCCGGGCCGATGAAATAATCCTCCGGACTGTTGCCGATGCGGGCGACGCCGATCCCCGTATAGATCGCCGAGCGGACGATCTTGGCTTCAGCCCCGTCCTGCCGTGCATGATCCATTTTACTCCTTTGCGCTGCCTGCCTAAAACTACACCAGGGCAAGCGCCACTCAAGCGGCGACATCCCCAAGTTGGCGCAAGAATCGAAGAGGAAAATAGACGTCGCGAGCCTTCTTTCATCGTTCGCGGCGGGTCGGGGCCGACGGCATGAAGCGGCGCCCGCGCGGCGCCTCTCTTCCCTCATGGCGGACGATGTGGCAGCGGATCGGAACGCCGACGCACCGGAGATTCCGCCCATGTCGCCCATCCGCCTCTCGAAGCTCGCTTTTCCGCTCCTCCTCGCCGCCACGCCGGGACTGCTCCTCGCAGCGGCCGCGCCCCGGGCGCTCGGCGTCACCCTCGGCTATCGCGATTTGGCGGTGAAGCCGGGCGACGATTTCGACGCTTTTGCCAATGGCGCCTGGCGCAAGGCGACCGAAATCCCGGCCGACCGCTCGTCGACTGGAGTGGGCTTCGAGGTCTTCCAGCGCGCCGAGCAGCGCAACGCCGAGCTGGTCCGCGACGCCGGCGCCGGCCATCCCGCCGCCGGCACGCCGCAGCGGATGATCGCCGATTATTACGCCGCCTATATGGACAAGGAGGGGATCGACGCCCGCGGCCTGGCACCGCTGCGGCCGCAACTCGCCGAGATCGACGCCGTCTCGTCGCGCGGCGACCTCTCCCGCCTGCTCGGCAGCCGGCTGCGCGCCGACGTCGATCCGCTCAACAACACCAATTTCTGGACCGAAAATCTGTTCGGCCTGTTCGTCACCCAGGGGCTGGAGGATCCGGGCCGGACCATCCCCTATCTGCTCCAGGGCGGGCTCGGCATGCCCGACCGCGAATATTACGTCTCGCCGGATCCGGCGATGGCGAAGCTGCGCACCGCCTATCGCGCCTATGTCGCCGACATGCTCCGCCTCGCCGGCTTCGCCGACCCCGAAGCGCGGGCGGACCGGATCGTCGCGCTCGAGGGCAAGATCGCCGCCGCCCATCTCGACCGCACCGCGAGCGAGGACGTCCACAAGGCCAATAATCCCTGGCGCACCGCCGCTTTGTCGAGGATGGCGCCGGGGATCGACTGGCCCGCCTTCCTCGCCGCGGCCGGCCTCGGCAACCAGCCGGTGATCGTCGCCTGGCAGCCGGGGGCCATCAAGGGCTTGTCCGCGCTGGTCGGCAGCGAGCCGCTGCAGAGCTGGAAGGACTGGCTCGCCTTCCACATGCTGAACCGCAGCGCGAATTATCTGCCGCAGGCCTATGACGACCTGCGCTTCGGCTTTTACGGCCGCACCCTGCAGGGGACGCC
The DNA here is from genome assembly GCA_028293025.1 of Alphaproteobacteria bacterium. Lineage (GTDB taxonomy): Bacteria > Pseudomonadota > Alphaproteobacteria > Sphingomonadales > Sphingomonadaceae > Allosphingosinicella. Next base: position 20,604 of record JAQGLF010000323.1, on the reverse strand, counting down.
GATGCAGCGCGACCGCTGGAAGCGCGGCCTCGGCTTCGTCAACGCCGATCTCGGCGACGCGGTCGGCCGGATCTACGCCGCCCGCTATTTCCCTGCTTCGTCCAAGGCCGAAGTGCAGGAGATGGTGAAGAACCTGCTCGCCGCCTTCGACCGGCGGATCGATTCCCTCACCTGGATGTCGCCGAAGACCAAGGCGGCGGCGAAGGCCAAGATCCACACCCTCCGGGTCGGCGTCGGCTATCCGGAGAGCTGGCGCGATTATGCCGGGCTCGACATCCGCCGCGACGATCCGGCCGGCAATGCCTGGCGCGCCCAGTCATGGGAATATCGCCACCAGCTCGCCAAATTGGGTCGGCCGGTCGACCGCGGCGAATGGTGGATGACGCCGCAGACGGTGAATGCGGTCAATTTGCCGCTCCAGAACGCGCTCAACTTCCCCGCTGCGATCCTCGAAGCGCCCTATTTCGACCCGAGAGCGGACGCCGCCGCCAATTACGGGGCGATCGGCGCGGTGATCGGCCACGAGATCAGCCACAGCTTCGACAATACGGGCGCCGAGTTCAACGCTTCGGGCAAGCTCGAAAATTGGTGGTCGAAGCAGGATTTCGCCCATTTCAAGGCGGCGAGCCGCAAGCTGGTCGAGCAATATGATTCCTATGCGCCGCTGCCGGGCGTCCATCTCAAGGGCGAGCAGGAGCTGGGGGAGAATATCGCCGACGTCGCCGGCCTCGCCGCGGCCTATGACGCCTATCGCATGTCGCTGCACGGCCGGCCGGCGCCGGTGATCGGCGGCCTCACCGGCGACCAGCGCTTCTTCCTCGCCTTCGCCCAGGCCTGGCGCCAGAAGACGCGGGAGGCGGCGCTCCGGCAGCAGATCGTCACCGACGGCCACGCCCCGGCCGGGCAAAGGGCGCAGACGGTGCGCAACCTCGATCCCTGGTATTCGGCCTATGGCGTGAGGCCAGGCGAGCGGCTTTATCTGGCGCCGAAGGACCGGGTCAGGATCTGGTGACGCCGGCCGGTCATGCGCGGGAGGCCGCGCTCGCGCCGCGGACGCACGCGACGGGCAGAAGGTCCTGGGCGCTGACGGGAGGAGATTTGGGCCTGTTGGGATTTGTCCTGGAAGAATGAGGCGCCGGTGCCGGCTGCCATGACCGCGCCCCGACGGCCAGGCCGCGCCTGGCGGCGCGCATGTTCCGGTAGCGCAGACGGGCGCGCATGGCCGCGCGAAGGGACAGCGGACTGAACGCGGCCCAAACCGCCCAGACCAATGATTTCGCCGTCGCCAGGTTCAAGCCCAGCGCACCGCCGGCGATCAGCCTCGACAGCATTGGCGGCCGCAGGCCCGACCACAAGGGGATGCACCCGAGCGAGACGAAGGTATAGGGGTGGAGCTTGCGTGAGGAATTCGGCGTCCGGTGGCCTTCAAGCAACGGCGCATAATCCCCCTCCCGCTCGAACGCCTCCCGGCACCGGAACATCAGGTCGACGGCTTCCTCCACCTCCCGCTGCCGCGATGTCAGCCGGGTGCTCGTCTCGGAAAATCGGTGCTGGTAGAGGGACCGGGGAATGACGAGCACGCGGCCCTGGTCGGCCATGCGCACATAGAGATCGAGATCCTCCCAGAATCGGCAGGCGTTGCGATAACCGCCCGCCGCCTCGAAGGCCTGGCGCCGGAACATGATCGAGCCGTGGGCGAAGGGCGCGGCGAACCCGCGGCTGTCGAGCCCGGAGAGCGCCGGCTCCCGCACCACCCGCCCCTGCCGATCGATACCCTCCCAGACCGAGCCGACCAGCACGGTGTCCGGATGCCGGGCGAGCACCGCCAGCTGGCATTGCAGCCGGTCGGGCATGGCGACGTCGTCCGCATCCATTCGCGCGACGATCGGCGCCCGCGACTGCGAGACGACGAAGTTCGAGCTGCCGACGGGGCCCCTGCCCTCACCGCCTTCGATGAGGCGGATGCGGCTGTCCCGCGCCGCCCACCAGCGGAGCCGCTCCAGCGAGCCGTCCTCCGAGCCGTCGTCGAGGATGACGAACTCGAAGTCCCGATGGGTCTGCCCGATGATGCTTTCGATCGCCGCGTCCAGATAGGGCATGGCGTTTCGCACCGGCATCACGACGCTGATCGAGGGAAAATGCAACGATTTCTCATCTTTCCGGACCATCGGACGGCCCGGTCAGCCTGTACGATGTGTCGTGGCGACCGGCAATGTCGCTTCGACCGCCTGTGCGGAATCGGTTCAGCGAAACAATTTGCGGGCGGCGGCCAGCCTTTCAACGGCGGCGGCGAGGGTCTCCGGCGTCTTGGCGAAGCAGAGGCGGACGACATTGGTCGCCGGATTTTCGGCGTAAAAGGCGGAGAGGGGGATCGCGGCGACCCCCGCCTCGCGCACGGCGCGTTCGCAGAAGGTCGCGTCGTCGCTCCGGATTCCGGAAGCCGCGAGGTCGACGCAGACGAAATAGGTGCCCTCCGCCGGCAGGGTGGCGAAGCCCGCTTGCGCCAGCCCCGCGACGAGCGCGTCGCGCGCGGCGGCGAAATCCGCCCGCATCGTCCGGAAATAGACCTCGTCCTTGCCGAGGCCGTAAGCGGCGGCGGCCTGGAGATTGGGGGCGGTCGAAAAGGTGAGGAACTGGTGCGCGTTGGCGATCGGCCCGGCGATCGGCGGCGGCGCCACCACCCAGCCGATTTTCCAGCCGGTCAGCGAGAAGATCTTGCCCGCCGAGCCGATCTTCACCGTAAGCTCCTTCATCCCCGGCAGAGCGGCGAGCGGCACATGGCGGCGGCCGTCGAAGATGACATGCTCCCACACCTCGTCGCTGAGCGCGACCGTATCGTGGCGGACGCAGGCCTCGGCGAGCAGTCCCAGCTCGGCCTCCCCGAATACGCGCGCGGACGGATTGTGCGGATTGTTGAACAGGACGAGACGGGTGCGGTCGGTGAAGGCCTCGGCCAGCGCTTCCGCCGTGATCCGCCAGTCCGGCGGCGTCAGGCGCACATAGCGCGGCACGCCGCCGGCCCGCAGCACGAGCGGCAGATAGGCGTCGTAGAGCGGCTGGAAGAGCAGCACCTCGTCGCCGGGCGTGACCAGGGCCGCGATCGCCGCCGCCAGCGCCTCGGTGGCGCCGGAGGTGATTGTCACCTCCTCCGGATCGACCTCCAGCGCCTGGTGCCGGCGATAATGGTCGGCGACGGCGCGGCGCAGCTCCGGCAGTCCGCGCATCGGCGCATATTGGTTGGAGCCGGTCGTCAGCGCCTCCGCGGCCCGCGCGACCACGTCGTCGGGCCAGCCGAAATCGGGAAAGCCCTGGCCGAGATTGACCGCCTTATGCGCGACGGCGAGCGCCGACATGCGGGTGAAGATGGTTGTCGGGAGGCCGGCGAAGAGCGGGTTCATGGCTCCGCGCGACGAAGACTGTCGATCAGGGCCACGGCGGCGGCGGGGTTGCGCTCCTTGGCGGCCGAGATGAAGAAGACATAGGTGTCGCGCGACCGCGCCGGCGCCGGTTCGGCGACATAGGGAAAGCCGGCGGGAGTCTCGCCACCCGCCCATTGCCGCGCCACGCCCGCCCAGCGGTCGAGCGCCTCGGACGGATAGCCCTGCTCGCGCTCCGCCTCCGCCCGCATCAGCCGCGCATAGACGAAGTCGCCGCCGATGTCGGGGATGAGCGGATAGCCGGCGCCGTCGCCGAAGACGATGGCGACGCCCGCCTCGCGGCACATCGCGACGAAGGCCGGATCGCGGAAGCTTTCGTGCCGCACCTCGATCGCATGCTGGAGCGGCACGCCGTCCTGCTTTGCCGGAAGCAGCTTCAGGAAGGCGCCGAAATCCTCGGGATCGAATTTCTTGGTCGCCATGAACTGCCAGAGAAGCGGCCCCAGCCGGTCGCCGAGCGCGGTCAGGCCCTGGCCGCAGAAGCGCTGCACGCTCTCGCCGCCCTCCGCCAGCACCCGCCGGGTGGAGCAGAAGCGCGACGCCTTGACCGCGAATTTGAAGCCGTCCGGCACCGCCTTTGCCCAGCGCTCGAACAGGGCCGGCGACTGGAGCTTGTAATAAGTGGCGTTGATCTCGATCGCGCTGAGCTGGCGGGAGGCATGTTCGAGCTGCTTCGTCCTGGCCAGGCCCTTGGGATAGAAGGTTTCGCGCCAGGGATCGTAATCCCAGCCGCCGATGCCGACCCGGATCGCGCCCTTGTCCATCAGCGGCGCGGCGGGTTGCGGCCGAGGTCGATCAGCAGCTCGGCGAGGAGATAGAGGCGCGGCGTCACCGTGGTCAGATCGAGATATTCCTTGTCCGAATGGAAGCCGCCGCCGACCGGCCCGAGCCCGTCGAGCGCCGGCACCCCCGCTTCCGAAGCAAGCGCCGATTCCGAGGCGCCGCCATTGCCGCCGCGGCCGATCTTGCGGCCGAGGCCGGCATAGATCGCCTCCGCCCGGGCGGCGAGCGCGTCGGTGCCCGGATTGGAAGCGAGCGGCGGGAAGGCGGGCGTTCGGGACACGGTCACGTTCGTATCCGGCACCTCGGTTTGCCGGGCATTGGCCTGGAGCTTTTGCTCGACCCGGTCGAAATCGGCCTTGTCGCGGACCCGGACGTTGATCGCGGCCGAGGCATTTTCCGGGATGATATTCTCGCGGCTGCCGGCATTCATCAAAGTCAAATTGGCGGTCAGCCCCTCGCCCGATTTGGGGAAGACGTCCGCGGCGTGGATCTGGTGGATCAACTCGACGGCGGCGTTGCGGCCGTCCTGCGGCGCCACCCCGGCATGGGCGGCACGGCCCCGGACCTCGATATGGAAAGTGGCGCTGCCCTTGCGCCAGATTGTGAGCACATCCGGCGGGTCGCCCGGCTCGAGGTTGAGCTCGACATCGGCCTGGCCGACCAGCCGCCGGATCAGTGCCTGGGTGCCGGGTGAGCCGCGCTCCTCCGACGTCTCGATCAGGAAAGCGATCTGGCCGAAATCCCTGAAGCCGAGATCGTGGAGGATCTGGAGCGCGTAGAGGCCCTGGATCACGCCGCCTTTCTCGTCGGAAACGCCCGGCCCGGTCGCGCGGTCGCCGAGGATCCGGAACGGCCGCTGGGCGACCGTGCCCGGGCCGAAGACGGTGTCGATATGGCCGATCATCAGGATGCGGCCACGGCCATTCCCCTTCAGGGTGGCGACGATATTTTCGGGAAGGCCGGGCGCTTCGGCCGGCACCGTCTCGACATCCATGCCGAGCGCCTGGAGCCGCGGGACGAGGAGGGCCGCCACCTTCCGGCCGCCGGCGACGTCGCCGGTTCCGGAATCGATGTCGACCGCCTCTTCCAGCGTCCTGATCTGGGCCGCGCGCAACGCCTCGGCCGCCGCCCAAACCTTTGCGTCCTTGCCCGCCGCCGCAGCCGCGGCAGGCGCCGCCACGGCCGTCGCCAGCAGGATCGCCATCGCCGCTGTCCGCATCATGCTCTCCCGACTTCCCCCTTCACAAGACCGCGCCGCTCGCCCAAGTCAACAGCCGTGAAAAGCCTGCTTCGCCGCCTCAGCACCCTCCTCCTCTTCCTCGCCGCGGCGATCTGCTTCGCCCCGACGCTGATTCCGCCCTTCCTCGACCGGATCTATTATCAGGGGCCGCCGAGCGATCATTTCGACGGCGGCCACTTCTTCAATCCCGAGGACCGGGCACACCCGCCGCAGCCGGTCCGCGCCGGCTTCGTCGCCCGCTGGGCCTCCGGCACCGGCCGGGCGAAATGGCCGGATCATATCGCGGTGACGCCGACCCGCCCGCCGGCGCGCGTGGCAGGCAATCGGATGCTGGTCACCTGGATCGGCCATTCGACGGTGCTGGTCCAGACCGCGGGGCTCAACATCCTCACCGATCCGATCTGGTCGGAGCGCGCCTCGCCCTTCGCCTTCGCCGGCCCGAAAAGGGTGCGGGCGCCCGGCGTGCGCTTCGAGGATCTGCCCAGGATCGACCTCGTCCTCGTCAGCCACAATCATTACGACCATCTCGATCTGCCGACGCTGAAGCGCCTGTGGCGGCGCGACCGGCCGGCGATCGTCACCAGCCTCGGCAACGACACGATCCTCGAACGGGAGGGAATCACGGCGGTCGGTGCCGACTGGGGACAGAGCCTCCGCTTCCGCGGCGTCTCGGTCACAATCGAGCGGGTCCACCATTGGGGGTCGCGCTGGGGCACCGACCGCAACCGCGCGCTCTGGTCGGGCTTCACCGTCGCGACGCCGTCCGGAAAGATCTTCTTCGCCGGCGATACCGGCTGGGGCGGCGGGTTCTGGCCGGTCGCGGCGGCGAAGCACGGCCCGTTCCGCTTCGCCATCCTGCCGGTCGGCGCCTATCTGCCGCGCGAGGTCATGGCATCGAACCACATGAATCCCGAGGAATCGGTCGCCGCCTTCCAGAGGCTCGGCGCGAGGACGGCGCTCGGCGTCCACTGGGGCACGTTCCAGCTCACCTTCGAGGCCATAGACGACCCGCCCCTGCGGCTGGCGGCGGCGCTGAAAGCGGCTGGGATTCCGCCGAACCGCTTCGTCACGGCGGAGGCCGGGCGGACGTTCGAGGTGCCGTAGCAACCCAATCCGTCATGCCGGACCTGATCCGGCATCTACCTTCTGCGCTTCAGGCCAAAAAAGATGGATCCCGGATCAAGTCCGGGATGACGAATCGGTTCCGTCCGCCGGCACGATCAGCTTCAGCGCCCCGGCCCTGATCCGGTAGCGCAGCGGCGTCTCCAGCCGTTGCGCTTCGCCGTCGGTGGCGACCATCAAGGCAGCGCGCGGGCTGTCGATCTCGGCCTCCTCGAGGCCGTCCAGCGCGACGAAATCGTCCTGCCGGTCCTCGCGGCCGAGCACGGCCCGCAACGCCACCGACAGGAAATGCACGGGCCCGTCGGCGAGCGGCGCGTAGAGGCAGAGCTCGCCGCGGTCGATCGCGTCGCGTTCGCCGAGGCCCATCAGGCTTATCTTGTAGCGATTGTTGCCGACGAACAGCAAAGGCGTGACGATCGATCCTTGGTGTCCCGCAATGCGGATCGAAAGCCGCCGCCGCGAGAATCGCCAGAAGGCGCGCGCGCCGGCGACCAGCATCGCCACCCGCTTGCTCCGGCCGAACCGGCGCTGCTGCGCCTCGCGCGATTTGACCAGTTCGGGGTAGAGGCCGACGGCGCTGTTGTTGATGAAGATTCGGCCGTTGACCTCGGCGACGTCGACCTGCCGTGTGCGGCCGCCAGCGATCGCCGCCACCGCTTCCTCCAGATCGAGCGGAATGCCGGCATCGCGGGCGAAATGGTTGAGCGTGCCGAGCGGCAGCACGCCGAGCTTCATCTCCGTTCCCGCCACCGCGGCGGCGGCCGTGCTGATCGTGCCGTCGCCGCCCGCCGCGACGAGCGCATCGACGCCCGCCGCCGCGGCCGCCTCGGTGCAATGACGGTCGAGCTCGCCCGGCTCCACCGCCATGATCTCGGCGTCGATGCCATTCTTCTCGAAGATGGGCCGAAGCTTGTCGGCGCTGTCCTCTCCGAACGAGCCGCCGCCGCGATTGATGATCACGCGTACCTTCAAAAGCGGCGGCTCCGTCTCATCCCGGCCCGACGCAGAAGGCGCAGAGCTTGTTCCCCTCCGGATCGCGGAAATAGGCGCCGTAGAAGGCGCGCTCGCCGTCGTCGCCGCGGACGCCGGGGGGGCCTTCGTCGCTGCCGCCGAGCTCCAGCGCCTTGCCATGGAGGGCGTCGACCCGCGCCCGGCTGTCCATGACCAGAGAGATCATGTTGCCGTTGCCCGCCGTCGCCGGCTTGCCGTCATAAGGCGGGGTGACCGCCACGCCCGGCTGGCCCCAGGCGCGGCCGTAGAGGGTGAAGCCGCTCGGCATCTCCATCAGCCGGCCGGCGCCGATCGAGCCGAACAAAGCGTCGTAAAAGGCCCGCGCCTCGTCGAGGTCGTTGGTGCCCAAAGTGACATAGCCGATCATTGGCCGTTCTCCGCGCCGCCAGCCGGGCAATCGCCGACCCGATGTGCGGCGGCTCGGGTTTCGATGGTCATGTTCATGCCCTGCCCTTCGTTGGTCATGCTGCTGGTATAGGTATAATTCTGGGCGTCATATTGGCCGTTCATGGTCATCGTCATCTTGCTGGCGGTCTTGCCCCCGCCGCAGCTGATGGAGCCCTGGATATGCCCGCCGGCGATGCTGAAATTCGAATAATTGCAGGCATTGTTCTTCTGCGCCTCCATCATCTTGCCCATCGGCCGGGCCGCCTCCTCGGGAGTGATGCAGCTGCGCCTGGTCGACTTCTGGCCCTTCATCGTCGCGGCATAAGCGGGCGGCAGGCCGGCACCGTTGACGTTGGTCACCTCCGAGATCGTTTCCCACTCGCCCGGCTGAATATTGACGGCGCCCGAAACTCCGGCGGGCGCGGCCGATCCGGCGGCGCCCTTCGCGCCATTCTGGCCCCCCGATTTGCCGCAGGCGACGAGCGCCAGGGCAAGGCCGATCGCGACACAGGTTCTTGCACGCATCATGTTTTCTCCCCTTCTTCAGACTGGCTGGCCTTCTTCAGACTTGCTGGGCGACGGCCTCCCTGACCTCCCGGACCAGCCGGTCGCGATCGGCCTCGTCATTGTAGAGATGCGGCGTGATCCGCATGCGGTCGCCGCGCAGGCTGACATGGACCTGCGCCGCGGCCAGCCTGTCCTCGATATCGTCGGGGAGCCCGCCCGGGAAGCGGACCGACAGATAATGCGGCGCCCGCCCAGGCTGGCCGTGCAGGCCCATTTCGGCGAGCTTGGCTTCGAGCGCGGCCGTCGCCTGGCCCAGCGTCTCGGCGACATTGGCCGCGCCCCAGTCGATCAGCTGCGCGATCGCCGCCCCCGCCACCGGCAGCAGGGCGAAGTTCGATCTCTCGCCCATGTCGAAGCGGCGGGCATTGGGCTGGAGCGCGTCGTCATAGCGGGCGAGCCGGCGAAAATCCTCGGCGCCGGCGCGGGTGATCCACCCTTCCTCGAGCGGCCGGCCCTGCTGGTGGCGCGGCGCGACGTAGAGGAAGCCGACCGAATAGGGGCCGAGCAGCCATTTGTAGGAAGCGGCGACCAGATAATCGGGGTCGACCGCGGCGAGATCGAGCGGCAGCGCGCCGGTCGACTGGGTGGTGTCGAGGACCAGCGCCGCGCCGACCGAGCGGCAGCGCCGCGCCACCGCTTCCAGATCGATCATCGTGCCGCAGACCCAATGGACGTGCGGCGCGCAGACGAGCGCGGTGCCGCCGTCGATCGAGTCGAGCAGCGCCTGGGTCCAGTCCCCCTCCTCCGGCCGCGCGACCGTCACCAGCCGCGCTTCTTCCCGGGCCACCAGGGCCCGGCAGGCATAGACGGTCGACGGGAAGTCCTCGGCCAGGGTGACGATCGTCTGGCCGGCGGCGACGCGGACGTTGCGCATCGCCGTCGCCATGCCGTAGCTCACCGAGGGCACGATCGCGACGTCGTCCGCCGTCGCGCCGATCAGCTGCGCGAACAGCGCCCGGACCCGCTCCGATTCGTCGAAGAAATGGGCGGCCTTGATCTCCCACGGATGGGCCTTGCGCATCAGCCCTCCACGGCCCGCCGCCGCCGCCGCTTGCAGCAAGGGCGACATCTTCGCGCAGTCGAAATAGGCGACCCCTCGCGGGACGTCGAACAAAGCGCGCTGGCAGGGAATGAGCGGCATCAGCCTCCCGCTTTTCCCTTCGCCGGCGCGGCCGCGTTGCCGCTGCCGTCCGCCGCGGCGGGCGCCGGCTGGCAGGCGCCGGGAGTCAGCTTGGCCTTGACCTTGCGGCTCATCGTGAAGTCGCCCGGCCCCGGCAAATAGCTTATGCTTTCGACCGTCGCTTCGAAGCCGTCGGCGGTGTAACTACCCTGCACCGCCATGTTGATCTGCCCCTTCAGCTCGGGCCGGGTGCAGGCGAGCGCGGCGTTGATGATGCCGCCCTTGATGTAGCTGTTCTGGTAGGTGCAGCTATAGCCCGCGCCCGCGAACAGCTCCGGCGCCGGCCGCATGCGCTGCGCCTCGGGGACGCAGCTCGAAGCGTGCTCCTTGTCGCCGTTCTTGGCTTTCAGCGCCGGGGTCGTCTGGTCGGTGGAACGGAAGCTCTTGACTTCGAAATCCGCCTGCCAGGTGCCGGCGGGCAAGGTCGCGGGCGCGTCGGCGGCCTGGTTGTCCGACTCGCCCCCGCCCGAGCAGGCGGCCGCGGCAAGGCACAGCGGCACGATCATCGACATGCGCATTTCAGACCCCCCTCATTGTTATCCCGCCAAGCTAGCGCGGCGCGGGATCAATAGCCATATAGAAGCCATGCCAATCGCAATCAGGACCGGCCTCGACGAGCCGGAGACGGGGCGGGAATTCGTCCCCCATAGGCCGCAGCGCCCGGAGAAGGCCGAAGGCGGCCGGACGTTCAGGATCGTTTCCGACTATCAGCCGGCCGGGGATCAGCCGACGGCGATCGCCGAGCTGGTCGGGACCGCGCGCGAGGGCGAGCAGACCCAGGTGCTGCTCGGCGTCACCGGCTCGGGCAAGACCTTCACCATGGCGAAGATGATCGAGGCGCTGCAGCGTCCGGCGCTCGTCCTCGCCCCGAACAAGATCCTCGCCGCCCAGCTCTACGGCGAGTTCAAGAGCTTCTTCCCCGACAATGCGGTCGAATATTTCGTTTCCTATTACGATTATTACCAGCCCGAAGCCTACGTCCCCCGCTCCGACACCTATATCGAGAAGGAATCGTCGGTGAACGAGGCGATCGACCGGATGCGCCATTCGGCGACCCGATCGCTGCTCGAGCGGGACGACGTGATCATCGTCGCCTCGGTCTCCTGCCTCTACGGCATCGGCTCGGTCGAGACCTATTCGGCGATGACCTTCAGCCTGAAGAAGGGCGAGAGCCTCGACCAGCGCGAGATCATCCGCAAGCTGGTCGCGCTCCAGTACAAGCGCAACGACCAGGCCTTCGCCCGCGGCAATTTCCGCGTCCGCGGCGACAGCCTGGAGATTTTCCCGTCGCATTACGAGGACATGGCCTGGCGGGTGATCTTCTTCGGCGACGAGATCGAGGAGATCGTCGAGTTCGATCCGCTGACGGGGAAGAAGATCGCCGCGCTCGACTACGTCAAGGTCTATGCCAACAGCCATTACGTCACTCCCGGCCCGACGCTGAAGCAGGCAATGGAGGCGATCCGGCACGAGCTCACCGAGCGGCTGAAGGAGCTTCACGCCGAGGGCAAATTGCTCGAGGCGCAAAGGCTGGAGCAGCGCACCTATTTCGACCTCGAGATGATCGCCGCCACCGGCTCCTGCGCCGGCATCGAGAATTATTCGCGCTTCCTGACCGGCCGCCTCCCCGGCGAGCCGCCGCCGACCCTGTTCGAATATCTGCCCGAAAATGCCCTGCTCTTCGTCGACGAGAGCCACCAGACGGTGCCGCAGATCGGCGCGATGGCGCGCGGCGACCATCGGCGCAAGATCACGCTTGCCGAATATGGCTTCCGCCTGCCCTCCTGCATCGACAACCGGCCTTTGCGATTCAACGAATGGGACGCGATGCGGCCGCAGACGGTCGCCGTCTCGGCAACGCCCGGCCCCTGGGAGATGGAGCAGACCGGCGGCGTCTTCGCCGAGCAGGTGATCCGCCCGACCGGGCTGATCGATCCCCCGGTCGAGATCAAGCCGGTCGAGGACCAGGTCGACGACCTCATCAACGAGGCGCGGATCACGGCGAAGAAGGGCTATCGAACCCTGGTCACCACCCTGACCAAGCGGATGGCGGAGGATTTGACCGAGTTCATGCACGAGGCGGGGCTCAGGGTCCGCTACATGCATTCCGACGTCGAGACGCTGGAGCGGATCGAGCTGATCCGCGACTTGCGGATGGGCGTCTACGACGTGCTGGTCGGCATCAACCTGCTGCGCGAGGGGCTCGACATCCCGGAATGCGGCCTGGTCGGCATCCTCGACGCCGACAAGGAAGGATTCCTGCGCTCCGAGACCTCGCTGATCCAGACGATCGGCCGCGCCGCCCGCAACGTCGATGGGCGGGTCATCCTCTACGCCGACCGCATCACCGGCTCGATGGAGCGCGCGCTCAACGAGACCGGCCGGCGGCGGCAGAAGCAGACCGAATATAACGAAGCGCACGGCATCACGCCGACGACGATCAAGCGCAACATCTCCGACATCCTCGCCGACGTCTCGCAGCGCGACAGCGTGGTGGTCGACACCGGCGACGACGAGCGGCCGCACCTCGTCGGCCACAATCTGCGCGCCTACATCCAGGATCTGGAGCAGCGGATGCGCAAGGCCGCTTCGGACCTCGAATTCGAGGAAGCCGGTCGCCTCCGCGACGAGATCCGGCGGCTGGAGGCCGATGAGCTCGGCGTGCCGGACGCGCAGAAGCTGGCGCCGATGGTCGGCCATTCGACCGAAGGCAAGCCCGGCACCCGCAAGACCCGGTACGGCAAGCAACAGCAGATGCGGATGGGGAAACGGATGGGCGGGCGGCGCTGAGCCTCAGCCCGCCGGCGGCTCCCACAATTCGATCGGATTGCCTTCGGGGTCGTGGATGCGCGCGAAGCTGCCCACCCCCTCATGCGTTTGCTCCTGCGTGATCTCGATCCCCGCCCCACGCAGCCGGCCGAGCAAGCCGGGAAGATCGCGCACGCGCAGATTGATCATCGCCGACCTATCGGCAGGGAAATAGTCGGTCGCCGCCTCGAACGGCGTGAACACCATCGGACCGCCCTCATGATACCAGCTATAGGGGTTGGGTTCTCCTTTCTCGTCGGTGCCGACGCCGCCGCCCACCTCGAGATGCTCGAGATACCAGGCCTTCAGCTTCTCCGGATCCTTGGCCCGAAAGAAATATCCCCCCATTCCGACGACCGGCATATGCGCCTCCTCGCTTGAAAGACCGTGAGCTATCGCACCGCGACGCCTTGCACCATCGCCCGAAAGGGTGATTCCGCGGCAATCGCGCGGTTGGGTGGACGATTTGTCTCCGCCGCTTGGGAGGTGACGAGCAGGACGGGCATCCCTATCTGGCCTCGACCATGGCAGCACCCGTTCTCGCATATGAAAATCTCGGCCTCGTCCAGGGCGGCTCCTGGCTGTTCCGGGGCATCGACCTGTTCGTCGGCGCGCGCGACCGGCTGGCTTTGATCGGGCGCAACGGAGCGGGCAAGACGACCCTGCTCAAATGCATCGCCGACCTGATCGAGACCGACGAGGGGCGGCGAACGATCCAGCCGGGCACCAAGGTGGTGCTGCTCGAGCAGGACCCGCCGGTGACGGACTTCGCCACTTTGCGCGACTTCGCCCTCGCCGCGCCCGACGCACCGGCCCGGCACGAGGTCGATGCGATCGCCGGCCAGCTCGGCATCGACCTCGACCGGCCCGCCGCCACCGCCTCGGGCGGCGAGCGGCGGCGCGCCGCCATCGCCCGCGCGCTGGCCCAGGCGCCCGCCGAGCTGCTGCTCGACGAGCCGACCAACCAACTCGACCTCCGCGCGATCGACTGGCTGGAGGAATGGCTGTCCCGTTACACCGGCGCCTTCATCGTCATCAGCCACGACCGCACCTTTTTGAAGCGCCTCACCCGCTCGTCGCTGTGGCTGGAGCGCGGGGCGCTGCGGCGGGCCGAGATCGGCTTCGGCGGCTTCGATGCATGGACCGAGGCGGTCTATGCCGAGGAAGCGCGCGCGGCCGAGAAGCTCGACGCGAAGCTGAAGCTCGAATTGCACTGGCTGCAGCGCGGCGTCACCGCCCGCCGTCGCCGCAACCAGGGCCGGCTGGCCAAGCTCGGCGAGATGCGGGCGGCGCGCGCGGCGATGCTCGGCCCGGCGGGCGCGGCCAGGCTCGGCCTTCAGAATGACGACGTGAAGACGAAGATGGTGATCGACGCCGACCGCGTGACGAAGCGCTTCGGTGACCGCACGATCATTCGGGACTTCACCCTGCGCGTCCAGCGCGGCGACCGGATCGGCGTGGTCGGCGCCAACGGCACCGGCAAGACGACCCTGCTCAGGCTGCTGACCGGCGAGATCGCGCCGGACGAGGGCAAGATCGCGCGGGCGAAGACGCTGCAGGGGATCATGATCGACCAGCAGCGCCGGCTGCTCGACCCGGACAAGCGCGTGCGCGACGTGCTCGCCGACGGCGGCGACTGGATCGACGTGCGCGGCCACCGCAAGCACGTCCAGGGCTATTTGAAGGAATTCCTGTTCGATCCGGGCCTCGCCGACGCCAGCATCGGCACGCTCTCCGGCGGCGAGCGCTCGCGCCTGCTGCTGGCGCGCGAATTCGCCCGCCGCTCGAACCTGCTGGTGCTCGACGAGCCGACCAACGATCTCGACCTCGAGACGCTCGACCTGCTGCAGGAGGTGATCGCCGATTATGACGGCACCGTCCTCATCGTCAGCCACGACCGCGACTTCCTCGACCGGACGGTGACGATCACGCTTGGCCTCGACGGCTCGGGCAAGGTCGACATCGTCGCCGGTGGTTACGAGGATTGGGAGCGGCGAAGGGCCCAGGAGAAACAACTCCGTTCCCCGACAAGGGCCGGGGCCCAGGCCAAGCCTGCAAGCCGTACCCCGGCTTCCGCCGGAACGCAAAAGCCCACGAAGCTCACCTACAAGGACCAGCGCGACTACGATCTGCTGCCCCAGCGGATCGAGGAGATCGAGGCGCAGATGGCCCGGGACGAAGCCGCCATTGCCGACCCGGACCTCTACGCCCGCGATCCCGCCCGCTTCGGCGCCCTGACCGCCGCGATCGACAAGGCCCGCGCCGAGCGCGAGGCGGCCGAGGAACGCTGGCTGGAACTCGCGGAAAAGGTCGAGGCGCTCGCCGGTTAGGCCCTCAGCCGGCGACGGCGACGTCGAACGCGACCGAAGTCCTCAGCCCCTCGCGGCCGAGCGGCACGGTCCAGTGCGTGTAATAAGACGGCATCAGCACCAGCAGCCCTGCTTCCGGACGGATGCCGACGTCCGGCCAGCCGGGCGCCCGCGCCCCGAGCTGGTCCGGGCAGCCGACGCGCAATTCGCCGCCCGCCTCGCCGGGCGGAACGCTGGTCGGGTAATAGACCCCGGTCACCCATCCGCGATGGTGGATGTGCCTCGTATTGTAGCCGCTGCCGCGCGAGATCAGCCCCCAGGCGCGAAGCCGGAACGATGGCGGCATCAGGTTCGAGAGCATATGGCCGCGCGACGCCCATTCCTCCATGTACGCTTCCGTCTCGTCCCGGACCGCTCGAAGCAGGGCCTGCACCGCCGGCTCGTCGAAATCCTGCAGCCGCCTGATCTTCGTCATCTGACGCACCGACTGGTCCGCCTCCTGATAGACGCCCGCCTGCTCCTGTTGGAGAAGGAAGGCCTCGACCGCGCCGGCATCCGCATCCACCCGCACCTCGCGCAGCAGGAAGTCGGGGGCGAGGATGGCCTCGATCTCGTCGGTCCTGCCGAGCTCGGCCAGCACCAGGAGATAGGTCCAGATCATCCGCGAATTGACCAGGCCCGCGGCGATGAGCGTCTCATATTCGCGCGCCCGTTCGGCCGGAGGTGCCGCCAAGGCGGTGCCCTTCACCGAAAGGTCGGCTCCGGCCTCGAGCGCCAGCCTGCGCAACGCCGCCGCCTCGTCGCCGCGACCGGCACGGTCCAGAAGGAGCGCGTGGAGACCGGCGGGCGCGTCGAGCCCTCCCGACCCGAGCGCCTCGCGATACAGGGCCAGCCCCGCCTCGCCCTCGCCCGCGAGGAGCCGCTTCAACGCCTCGCCGACACCGCCGGCAGCCTGCACGGTTTTCCCGGCCTCAGACATGCTGTCCTCCATGCGGATCAATGCGCGGGACAGGTGCTGGCCGGCCCCTCGTCGAGATCGAGACAGCGGCCGTCGATCGCGCCGGGCGTGATCGGGACGTGGATGAGCGCCGCCAGCGTCGGCATGATATCGATCGTCTCGACCGATAGCGGCTGCTCGAACGAAACCATTCCCTTGCGCCAGAACAGGATCGGCACGCGCCGGTCGTAATCCCAGGCGCTGCCGTGAGTCGCGACATAGCCGTGGCTGGTGTCGAAGAACGGCGTCACCCGCGGCTTCAGCTGCACCAGGAAATCGCCGGAGCGGGCGGGATCGAAGCTTGCCTTGGCGCGGTCGAGCAGGGTCCAGGTCTCGGGCGGCCCCGAGGGCGCCCGCGCCGCCTCCAGCTCCTGATGGGTGAACACGGCCGCCACCTGCGGATGGGCGCGATAGGCGGCGACCGCCGCCGCCAGCGCCCTGGCCCGTGCCGCCGGCGGCAGGTTGCGGTCGATATACATGTCGCCGAAGGCCCCCGAGGCGAGAAGCACCGGCCCCGGCAGGCCCAGCTTCGCGGCAAGCTCCTTGCCCATTTGCGCGGGCGTCAAGGCGGCGTCGGCGCGGCCGGCGGGGATGGCATGCTGCGCCTCGCGCTCCGGGACGTCATTGCCGCCGTGATCGGCGGTCAGCATCACCACATAGTCGATGCCGGTCGCGTCGAGCCTGTCGAAGAAGTCGCCCAGCGCCCGGTCGAGCGCGAGCAGCTGGATGCACATCTCGACGCCCTCGGCGCCGTAGGTGTGGCCGACATAATCGGTGGCGGAGACGCCGATGGCCAGCAGGTCCGGGGCCGGCCCTTCGCCGAGATGGAGCTCGCTACGGAGACGGGCGGCGAGTTCCAGCGTCACCGCATCGAGCTCGGGCGAGGTGCGAAAGCCGCGGCTGTCGGCGGCGGCGCGGGCGAAGCGGGCGGTCCCGACGGGTGCGCCGCCGCCGGCCACCTCCACCGCGCGGCTGCGGGCGGCGCAGATTTCGGGCATCGGGAAGGCGTCTCGCGGCTGCGCCAGCGCCGCCGCGACGACGGCGTTGATCGCACCCACCGCGGCGGCGGGACCGTTCTTGCCTGCGCCGCCGAATTCCTTGCCGGTCCAGTACCAGCGCTGGTCGGTGTCGTAGCCGCCGAGCATGACCGCCGCCCGGTCCTTGCCCGCCACCGCCACCGAGCGCGAGCGCGAGTCCGCCCGCTTCATCCAGTCGCCGAGCGCCGGCACCTTCAGGAAATGGGTCGAGACCGTATAATGATCGAAGCTGCTGCCGGGGACATTCGGATCCTCCGAGCAATAGACATGCTTGTCCGGGCGGGCGATGCTCTGGTCGTACCAGTCGTTGGAGATGATGCCGGTCCGCGCCGGCCGCGCGCCGGTGAGGATGGTCGAATGGCCGGGGCAGGTCTCGGTCATGTTGTGGCTCTGATAGCCGGACGGGAAGACGATGCCGTTCGACAGGCGCTTCAGTCCGCCGGTGAAATGCTGGCGATATTGGGCGAACAGATCGGCGGAGAATTGATCGACCGAGATGGCCACGACCAGCTTGGGCGCCGGCCGCGGCTGTGCGGTCGCGGCGGCGGCGAGCGGCAGGGCCAGCAAGGCGGCGAGACGGAAGAGCTTCATTCGAATTCCCCCTTCGGTGCGGCCAAACATCTACAGCAGCCGCTTGGGCGGGCAAGCATTTCGGTCCGCTCGTCGCTCTGGTATCGGGCTGGGCCGCGCTCGGCGCGATCGGCGCCTTGCTCGCCCTCAACGGCTTCCTGCTGCTCGTGCCATTGCCTTAGGGGCGGTCGGTTGATCCTGGAACGGAGCGGGGTGATTCAATCCGGAAGTGACAAACCCTAACCGGCCCTCTCCTCCCACAGCGCCTTCAGCTTGCCGAAGAAGCTCTGGGAGTTCGGGCATTCGTCGCCCGTCTCAGTCTTGCGGAATTCCTCGAGCAATTCGCGCTGGCGGGCGGAGAGCTTGGTCGGCGTCTCCACTTCGACCTGGATCACCATGTCGCCATGGCCGCGGCCGTTGAGGACAGGCATGCCGGCGCCACGCTGGCGGAGCTGCTTGCCGGACTGGATGCCGGCGGGAATGCGGATCTCGTGCTTCTGCCGGTCGAGCCCCGGCACCTCGATCGCGCCGCCAAGAGCGGCGGTGGTGATGCTGATCGGGCAGCGGGCGAAGAGGGTGTTGCCGTCGCGCTGGAAGATCGAATGCCGCTTCAGGTGGACGAAGATGTAGAGGTCGCCCGCCGGGCCGCCACGGACGCCGGCCTCGCCTTCGGCGGTCAGGCGGATGCGGGTGCCCTCGTCGACGCCGGGCGGGATCCGCACTTCGAGCGACTTCTGGGTCTCGACCCGGCCCTCGCCGCGGCAGCGCTCGCACGGATCGGCGATGGTCTGGCCGGCACCGCGGCAGCTCGGGCAGACGCGCTCGACGACGAAGAAGCCCTGACGGTCGCGGACCTGGCCGCGGCCCTGGCAGGTGGCGCAGGTGCGGGCGCTGGTGCCGGCCTTCGCGCCGCCGCCGCCGCACGGTTGGCAGGCGATTGTCGTGTCGACGCGGAGGTCCACCTGCTTGCCGTGGAAGGCGTCGTCGAGGCCGATCTCGAGGTCGTAGCGCAGGTCGGAGCCGCGCAGCACGTTGCCGCCGCGGCCGGCCTGGCCGCCATTCATGAACTCGCCGAAGATATTCTCGAAAATATCGGAGAAGGAGCCGAAATCCTGCGCCCCGGCGCCGCCGAACCCGCCACCATTCTTGAAGGCGGCGTGGCCGAAGCGGTCGTAAGCGGCGCGCTTCTGCGGATCCTTCAGACAGTCATAGGCTTCGCTGACCGCCTTGAAGCGTGTCTCGGAATCCTTGCAGCCTGGATTGCGGTCGGGATGGCATTCCATCGCGATCCGGCGATAGGCCGATTTGATCGCCCGCTCGTCGGCCGAGCGTTCGACCTGCAGCAGCTCGTAATAGTCGGTATCAACCATGACGGCGATTTGCCCCTCGGCCAAACGCCGTCACCCTAGCGAAGGCTGGGATCCCAGGGTGAAGGTTGGTGCCTGTCCTCGCTGGGATCCCGGCCTCCGCCGGGATGACGGTGGCCCTCACAGGCCCTAGCCCTTGTTTTCGTCGTCGACCTCGGAGAATTCGGCGTCGACGACTTCCTCGCCGCCGCCGGCCTCGGCGCCGCCCGCACTGCCGGCACCCGCGCCTTCGGCGCCCTCGCTCGCAGTCCCCGCGGCCTGGTCCTTCTCGTAAATGGCCTGGCCGAGCTTCATCGCCACCTGGGCGAGGGCCTGCGCCTTGGTCTTCATCGCCTCGGGATCGCCGCCCTCGACCGCCTGCTTGGCCTCGTCGATCGCGGCCTGGATCTCGGTCTTGAGCGACTCGTCGACCTTGTCGCCATGCTCGACGAGCTGGCGTTCGGTCGAGTGGATCAGGCCTTCGGCATTGTTCTTCGCCTCGGCAGCCTCACGGCGTTTCTTGTCCTCCTCGGCGAAGCGCTCGGCTTCCTGGACCATCTTCTCGATGTCGCCGTCGTTGAGGCCGCCCGACGCCTGGATACGGATCTGCTGCTCCTTGCCGGTGCCGCGATCCTTGGCCGAGACGTGGACGATGCCGTTGGCGTCGATGTCGAAGGTGACCTCGATCTGCGGCACGCCGCGCGGCGCCGGCGGGATGCCGACCAGGTCGAACTGGCCGAGCATCTTGTTGTCCGCCGCCATTTCGCGCTCGCCCTGGAAGACGCGGATGGTCACCGCATTCTGATTGTCCTCGGCGGTCGAGAAGGTCTGGCTCTTCTTGGTCGGAATGGTCGTGTTGCGGTCGATCATCCGGGTGAAGACGCCGCCCAGGGTCTCGATGCCGAGCGACAAAGGCGTGACGTCGAGCAGGAGGACGTCCTTGACGTCGCCCTGGAGGACGCCGGCCTGGATCGCGGCGCCCATGGCGACGACCTCGTCCGGGTTGACGCCGGTAGGCGGCTCCTTGCCGAAGAACTCCTTCACGACCTCGCGGACGCGCGGCATGCGGGTCATGCCGCCGACGAGGACGACCTCGGAGATGTCGTCCGCCGAGACGCCGGCATCGGCCAGCGCCTTCTTGCACGGCTCGAGGGTGCGCTGGATGAGGTCGGCGACCAGGCGCTCGAGATCGGAGCGGGTGATCGCCTTCACCAGGTGCTTCGGGCCGTTCTGGTCGGCGGTGATGAAGGGCAAATTAACCTCGGTGGTCTGCGCCGAGCTCAATTCGATCTTGGCGCGCTCGGCGCCTTCCTTCAGCCGCTGCAGCGCGAGCCGGTCGTTGCGGAGGTCGATGCCCTCCTGCTTCTTGAACTCCTCGGCCAGCCAGTCGACGATCTTGGCGTCGAAATCCTCGCCGCCGAGGAAGGTGTCGCCGTTGGTCGACTTCACCTCGAACACGCCGTCGCCGATCTCGAGCACCGAGATGTCGAAGGTGCCGCCGCCGAGATCGTAGACGGCGATGGTCTTGCCGTCCTGCTTGTCGAGGCCGTAGGCGAGCGCCGCCGCGGTCGGCTCGTTGATGATGCGCAGCACTTCGAGGCCGGCGATCTGGCCGGCATCCTTGGTCGCCTGGCGCTGGGCGTCGTTGAAATAGGCGGGGACGGTGATCACCGCCTGGGTGACGGTCTCGCCGAGATAGGCCTCGGCGGTTTCCTTCATCTTCTGGAGAATGAAGGCGGAAATCTGCGACGGGCTGTAATCCTTGGCCCCGGCGTTGACCCACGCGTCGCCGTTCGGGCCGCGGGTGATC
>JAQGLF010000308.1 GCA_028293025.1 Alphaproteobacteria bacterium | reverse complement strand
GGATGCCCCAGATGCGCGCGAAGCCGCAGACCAAGGTGGATCCGTAGAGCGGCTTGAACTCGTGGAAGTCGGAGCCGTCGACGATGCGGCCGATCACCTCATGCACATCGTAGGGCGTGCGCACGTCGTCGGGGATGAGGCCGTAAAGCGCCTCGGGATCGAGCGTCGGCGGCACCGCTTCGGTGACGTCGATGTCGATGCTCTTCACCGTATTCAGCTTCGCGACGATGCTGCGCACGATCGCCAGCGCATGTTCGTCATTGTCGGCGAGATGGTCGACCACGCCCGAGCGCCGCGCGTGGAGGTCGCCGCCGCCCAGATCCTCGGCCGAGATCACCTCCCCCGTCGCCGCCTTCACCAAAGGCGGGCCACCGAGGAAGATCGTGCCTTGGTTGCGGACGATGACGCTCTCGTCCGACATCGCCGGCACATAAGCGCCGCCGGCGGTGCAGCTGCCCATCACGCAGGCGATCTGGGCGATGCCTTCGGACGACATCTGCGCCTGGTTGTAGAAGATGCGGCCGAAATGCTCGCGGTCGGGAAAAACCTCGGCCTGGTGCGGCAGATTGGCGCCGCCGCTGTCGACCAGGTAGACGCAGGGCAGCCGGTTCTCGCGCGCGATCTCCTGCGCACGCAAATGCTTCTTCACCGTCATCGGGAAATAGGCGCCGCCCTTCACCGTCGGATCGTTGGCGACGATCATCGTCTCGCGGCCCGACACGCGGCCGATGCCGGCGATCATGCCCGCGCCCGGCGCCTCGTTGTGATACATGCCGTTGGCGGCGAGCGCACCGATTTCGAGGAAGGGCGAGCCGGGATCGAGCAGCCGCGTCACCCGCTCGCGCGGCAGCAGCTTGCCGCGGGCGACATGCCGCTCGCGATGCTTCTCCGGACCCCCCAGACCCGCCTTCGCGACGCACTCGCGAAGCGCCTCCGCCAGCGCGCGATTGTGCGCAGCATATCTGCGGTAAGCCTCCGATCCTTCGTCGATCCTGCTGACGATCTCGGTCATGAATCGTGCACCGGTTTCTTGCGGATCAGATAGCGATAGACGCCAATCAGGTTGATCACGAACAGGATCATGTTCTGCGTACCGATGCCCTCGGCTTTTTCGGAGAGGAAGCCCCACAGGATGAGGGCGATCGACGAGGTGACGAAGATCACGAAACCCAAGCCGGTCCAGCGGCGTCCGAGGTCGAGCGACACGATCAGGGCCGCGATCGCCCCCGCGCCCGCGCCGTACCATTGAAGCGCATCGACGAGGCCGCGGCTCATCCTTTCACCGTCATCCCGGCGAAGGCCGGGATCTCGTGGGGTGAAAGACGCGGCGCAAGTCCTCGCCGGGATCCCGGCCTCCGCCGGGATGACGCAGAGGGCCGGGATGACGGAAAACGGCCGTTCATGCCCCGGCGCCGATCAACTCGCGGCCGATCAGCATGCGGCGGATCTCGTTGGTGCCGGCGCCGATGTCGAGCAATTTGGCGTCGCGCATGTAGCGCTCGACCGGCCAGTCCTTGGTGTAGCCGGCGCCGCCCAGCGCCTGGATCGCTTCCAGCCCCACCTTCACCGCACTTTCGGAGGCGTAGAGGATCGCGCCGGCCGCATCGAAGCGCGTTGTCCTGCCGGCGTCGCAGGCCCGCGCCACGGCGTAGACATAGGCACGCGCCGAATTCAGCGCGACATACATGTCCGCGATCTTCGCCTGGATCAGCTGGAACGCGCCGATCGGCTTGCCGAACTGCTTGCGCTCGCGGACGTAGGGCAGGACGACGTCGAGACAGGCCTGCATGATGCCGAGCTGGATGCCGGCGAGCACCGTCCGCTCGTAATCGAGGCCGGACATCAGCACGCCGACGCCGCCGTTCACCGGCCCCATCACATTCTCGTCGGGCACGAAGCAATCGTTGAAGACCAGCTCGCCGGTCGGCGACCCGCGCATCCCCATCTTGTCGAGCTTCTGGCCGAGCGAGAAGCCCTGCATGTCCTTTTCGACGATGAAGGTGGTGAGGCCGCGACTGCCCTCGCCGGTCCGTGCATAGACGACGAGCGTGTCGGCATAATGGGCGTTGGTGATCCAGAATTTGGTGCCGTTGAGGACGTAGCCGCCCTCCGTTTTGTCGGCGCGCAGCTTCATCGAAACCACGTCCGAGCCCGCCCCCGCCTCCGACATGGCGAGCGCTCCGACATGCTCGCCCGAGATCAATTTCGGCAGATATTTGTGCTTCTGCTCGCCGCTCGCCCAGCGCCGGAGCTGGTTGATGCAGAGATTGGAATGGGCGCCGTAGGAAAGGCCGATCGAAGCGGAGGCACGGGCCACTTCCTCCTGCGCGACGACATGCTCGAGATAGCCCAGGCCAAGGCCGCCATATTCCTCCTCGACGGTGATGCCGTGGAGACCGAGCGCGCCCATTTCCGGCCAGAGCTCGCGGGGAAACCAGTCCTCCTCGTCGATCCTGGCGGCAAGCGGCGCGATGCGGTCGGCGGCGAAGCGGCTTGTGGTCTCGCGGATCGCGTCCGCCATCTCGCCGAGCGCGAAGTCGAGCCCGAAATCCATCCGCATCCTCTCCTGTCGGCCCGGCCCTAGCAGAGGGCGAAAGGTTTGAACAAGGCGGGGGGGATGCCTATGTGGCGCTCACCACATCCTCCCCGGAACGGGGAGGGGGACCATGCGCAGCATGGTGGAGGGGGTCCCGAGGCCTCCACCGAGCCCCCTCCACCGCGCGTTGCGCGGTCCCCCTCCCCGTTCCGGGGAGGAGCTGAAGACAGGAGCCTCCATGACCGCCGCCGATCCGATCGTCATTCTCTCCTACGCCCGCACCCCGATGGGGAGCTTCCAGGGGAGCCTCGCCGGCGCCAGCGCTACCGAGCTCGGCGCAACCGCGGTCCGCGCCGCCGTCGAGCGCGCCGGCATTTCGGGCGAGCAGGTCGACAAGGTCTTCATGGGCTGCGTCCTTCCCGCCGGTCTCGGCCAGGCGCCGGCCCGCCAGGCGGCGCTCGGCGCCGGCCTGCCCCGCTCGGTCGAGGCGACGACGGTCAACAAGGTCTGCGGCAGCGGCATGCAGGCGGCGATGTTCGCCCATGACATGATCGCCGCCGGCTCGGCCGACCTCATCGTCGCCGGCGGCATGGAGTCGATGTCGAACGCGCCCTATCTCATGAAGAAGCACCGATCCGGCGCGCGCATCGGCCATGACGTCGTCTACGACCATATGATGCTCGACGGGCTCGAGGACGCCTACGATTCCGGCCGCGCCATGGGCACTTTCGCCGAGGATGCCGCGCGCGAATATCAGTTCACCCGCGTCCAGCAGGATGACTATGCCCTCGAATCCCTCCGCCGCGCGACCGAGGCGATCCGAAGCGGCGCCTTCGAACGCGAGATCGCGCCGGTAACGGTGAAAAACCGGAAGGGCGAGGAGATTGTCGCCGTCGACGAGCAGCCCGGCAAGGCCAATCCGGAGAAGATTCCGAACCTCAAGCCCGCTTTCGCCAGGGACGGCACGATCACCGCCGCCAACGCCTCCTCCATCTCCGACGGCGCCGCCGCGCTGGTCATCACCCGCCAGTCGGTCGCCGACCGGCTCGGGGTGAAGCCGGTCGCCCGCATCGTCGCCCACGCCGCGCACGCGCAGGAGCCGTCGAAATTCACCACCGCCCCCGTGCCCGCGGTCCGCAAGGCGCTGGAGAAGGCCGGCTGGAGCGTCGGCGACGTCGACCTGTTCGAGGTCAAAGAGGCCTTCGCCTGCGTCGCCATGATCGCGATGCGCGACCTCGGCATTCCGCGCGAGAAGATCAACGTGCATGGCGGCGCCACCGCGCTCGGCCACCCGATCGGCGCCAGCGGCGCCCGCATCCTCGCCACCCTGCTCAGCGCGCTGCAAACGAGCGGCGGCAAGCGCGGTCTCGCCACCCTCTGCATCGGCGGCGGCGAAGCGACGGCGATGGCGGTGGAGCTGGTCGACTGAGCGGATTTTAGGGTGTCTGAATTTCAAATCAGGTCGTGAGCAAATGACGCTTAACGAACTTACGGTGGCGAGGCGTGCGTAGTCGGTTGGCTCTCCAGTTTACGCGCTGGCAGGGTGCGAGAACACTATCGGCTCACGAGAACAGAAAAAACGGGCTGCAATCGGCTATATGCTTTTTTCGGTCTTGCCATGGGTGCCGGCGGTTTACGTCACGTCAAATTCAAGCTGAGACGGGTAGTGGGTCGGTTTGAAATCGCCCCTGCCAAATGAGCGGGGGTCGTGCCATATATCCGGGATGAGGAAACCGCCCAAGCGCCCGCGCGATGCGAGCCAGTTGGCGAAGCTGATTGCTGACATTGCGACCGGTGAGACTGAGGATGCGCCTGGCTGACCAATGCGTTCTCAAAGAAGGTCGAGAACCACGCATACGCGGTCGCGCTCCACATGATGTATTACAACTTCGTCCGCATCCATAAGACGCTTCGGGTCACTCCGGCGATGGCCGCTGGCGTGACGGATCGGCTTTGGGAGATTGTGGATATCGCGAAGCTGGTCGAGGATGCGGAAGCGGCCCTTAAGGCGCGCGGTCCTTATAAAAAGCACGTTTAAGATAGCATTCCGGTGATAGCCGTGTGGTCCACGTGAATCCCGTCTCCATGGCTAGCGTCACTGGCCACCAGGCGCCGCAACTGCGGCTTGACCCACTGTTTCTTCTCAGTTTCGCGCTCGGTTACCTGCACAAGGACTCTCCCCATTGCGGTCGG
Organism: Alphaproteobacteria bacterium; assembly: GCA_028293025.1. Classification (GTDB taxonomy): domain Bacteria; phylum Pseudomonadota; class Alphaproteobacteria; order Sphingomonadales; family Sphingomonadaceae; genus Allosphingosinicella. The sequence continues at coordinate 4,793 of JAQGLF010000308.1, read as the reverse complement.
GAAGAATGGTGGCCGCTCGCGAGGTTGCAGGCAAGATGCTTTGATTACATGCAGTCAGGGCCGGCAATTCAACTGACCCACTACCCTGAGACGCTACCATTTGGTATCCGCGCCTTTTACGATATAGCTGCCGGTTCGTGCCGATGGGGGAGATCGTGATGAGGCCGGATAGCGAGACAGTTGCGCTTCTCGATGCGCCTGCATCCTCGCAGGCGTCGCGGCGGGCGTGGGCACCGCCGAAGATGCGGCGCCTGATGACCAGCGCTGCGGAATCCGGCGGCTCGGTCCATTTCGATGGGGTCGAAATCCTCTCCTGACCCAAAGGCCGCCCGATCCGTTTTTGTTTGGCCCGCTACCGCCGTCCCCCATTTGCCGTGACGCTGCCCTCAACTGTTCCGAAGGCATTGAGTCATGTCCCGACGAGAGGGTGAGACAGGCGATGCGCTGGCGAGTGGCGTGATCCGCTGGCGTCCCCCCGACTGCGCGGATGTGGCCGCGCCGGCCGCGGCCGCCATGCTCCTTACGCAGGCGATCGCGGCCCGTCCGGCGAGTGCCGCCTTGCACGCGAAGCTCGCCGATCTCCTGCTCGACCGCTACGATTTCGCCGCTGCCGCGGGCGCGCTCGAAGCGGCGCTCGCGCTCGATCCGACGATGCCCGGCCTCGGGTCCCGCCTCGGCCGCTGCTACAATGCCCTCGGACGTTACCGCGAGGCGATCGACATCCTCGCCGGCGGTCCGCCCGAATATGAGCACGCTATGGCTCTGGCGGGCCTTGGCCTCGAGGCGGATGCGGAACGCGAGTTCCGGGCCGTGCTCACGGCCAACCCCGATCACCGCCCGGCATGCCGGCGGCTGTGCAAGATATTGCGGAGGTCGGGCCGCACCGAGGAGCTGCTGGCGACCTGCCAGGCTCTGGACGCGCGCGGCGTCGGCCATGCCCAATTGCTCTACGTCTGGGGCACGGCGCTTGCCCTCAACGGCCGGGACGAGGCGGCGCGGGCGATCCTGCTCGACCGCGCCCGCGTCGCCGAGGTCGCTCTGCCGGTGCCGGAGGGCTTCGCCGACATCGCCGCCTTCAATGATGCGCTCGCCGACGAGATCCTGACCAACAAGTACCGGCTCAATGATTTCCCGGTCGAGGACGAGGCCAATCGCGGCAGCAGCCGCGTCCACGCGCTCTTCGCCGGCCGCCGGCCCGAGCTCATCCGCCTCTTGCTCGAGTCGCTGCAAACGCTCGCCGCGGCGCACGCCCCGGCCCGCCGCGGCGTCTTCGATCCATGGGTCGACGCCAGACCGGCAGCGGCGCACCTCAAAGCCTGGGGCCTGATCCAGCGCGGCGCCGATTATGAGGAATGGCATTCGCACCCGGGCGGCTGGCTGAGCGGCGTCTATTATGTGCGTGTGCCGCAATCGGTATCGTCGGAGGGTGCCGGCCCGGGCTGCATCGAATTCGGACCGCCCACCGCGCTGGAGCGGGCGATGCCGAACTATGTCCCCGTCTGGCGCCACCGGCCGCGCGAGGGCACGATGCTGCTGGCGCCGTCGCATTACCCCCATCGCACCATCTCGACGGGCGCCGACGAATATCGGATCAGCTTCGCTTTCGACGTGGTTCCGGAAGGCTGACGGACATGACGGCGTGGAGCCGGCGAACTGAGGCCGCTACGTCCCGGCTGGGAAAAGGAGGGCGGCCTGCGACCGGCCGCCCTCCCAATCCGTCCGCTCAGGCGAGCCGGCCGTGCATCTCCACCGGCCGCGCCAGGTTGAAGTAATTGGGCGAGGTCGCCATCACCGCGCGGTGGATCTCCTCATATTGCTCCGGCGTGCCGTCGCCCTCCAGCCGCACCGCATAATCGAGGCGGCGATAGCCGGCCGGGACCTCCTGCGAGAGGCCGAGGAAGCCGCGCAGATCGAGGTCCCCCTCGGTTTCGATCGTGCAGCGATCGAGCGTGATCCCGCGCAGCGCCGCCTGGGCGACATAGCCGACGGTCATGCAGGAGTTGATCGCCGAGAGGAGCAGCTCCTGGGGATTGGGGGCGCTGTTGCTGCCGAGCAACTCGTGCGGCTCGTCGGCGTCGATGGTGAAGCTGCGCGGCACCTCCTTGCCGCCGATGCGGTAGCTTTCCACCGTCGAGCGCGAGCGGGCCTGCCCCGCCCATTCGGTGGTGACCTTGAATGCGACGGCGGCGCATCCGGGATCCGCCTGGATCGCGGCAACCGTCTCCTGCAGAGCTTGCAGGTCGATGCCGTTGACGGCCGCGTTGGTGGTTTTGTCGAGCATGTCGTTTCTCCTTGGGTCGGAGGTCAGCAGAAGGCGGGAGCGACTTCCGCGATGCGTTCGCGGGCGGCGGGGGCCAAATGGCCGAGCGTCGCCAGGAACTTCGGGTGGGTCATGCCTGACCCGATATAGGTCCAGCGCAGCGCCTGGTGCTGCTGGTCGAGCAATGCCGCGCGGACGTCTTCGCGCAGCGGGCGGCCGGTCGCCGCCTCGAGCGCATCGAGGTTCAGGCCGGCCTGGGTCCTGAGCCCGGCGTCGAGGAACATGCCCATCTCGAGATATTCGTCGAGCGCGCTCGCGATTCCCGCCTCGTCGCGGCCCACTGCCAGCGCCTCGACCATCAACGTGTCGAGCCTGGCGTGCTGCGCCTCCTCCATCCAATGGTGGCGGAGCAGGCTCTTGAACAAGGGATCGAGCGCCCCGTCGTCGCGAATGCTCTCCACATAATGGCGCTGCGACATCCACTCGATGTGGAGGATGAGCAGGGCGACCGCGAGCGGGTCGTGGCGCAGGATCTCGGCGGCGATGTCCTGCGGCGGGCCGATCACGGCGCAGGGCGTGCCGAACCGATCGGTGAAGCGGCCGTGGAACAGCCTGAACAGCGCGATATGCTTGGCTTCCTCGCCGGCGAAGTTGAGCAATGCCCGCACTCGCGCATCGTCGCCGTTCAATTGCGGCCGGGCATGATCGAGGACGAAGGGGAGGATGAATTCCTCGACCAGGCCGAAGATGCTCAGATATTCGTGGCCGCGGATGTGGTTCAGCACCCGCTGTTGCGCGGCGTCGAGCCCGGGCGCGGTGGCCGTGCGCGCCAGATTCTCCGGCATGAAATCGACGGCGAAGTCGAGCGCCGATCCCTCCGGCAGCACGTCCTCGATCCGCCAGGCGGCGCGGGCCGAAGCCGCGAGAACGGCGCCGAAATCATATTGATGGTACATGTCCGATCCTTCCTTGTTGAATGAGCGTCAGGCGCCGATGCCGGCCTGGGGTCCGTGGGCGCGGGGCGAGAGAGCGAAGGCCGCCGCCACGCCGCCGAGGCTGGCCGAGGCGCAGCCCAGCGCGCAGGCGCCGATGATCAGCATGCGCAGCACGGCTCTGGTCTGTGATGTCATCGTCGATCTCCTGATGACGGCAGGCGGCATTCGCGAAAGCGCGGCGAGCGCTTCGCGGCGACTGCCGCTGCCGTCCCTGGTTGCGTCCGAGGCGGGATGGGGTCAGAACCGGTGAGGGCTCGGCCATCCCGGCCTCGCCGCGCCTTGTTAGGCGGCCACCCTGCGCCCGGGAATGTCCGGAACGCCGGGAATATTGATCGAGACGCTTTCTTTGGGGGGATTGCCGTGGACGTGCTGCACAGCGTCCTGTCGTCGATGAAGCTTTCGGGAGGCGTCTTCCTGGAGGCCAGTTTCACCGAGCCGTGGTGCGTCACCTCGAAGATCGGGCCGGAAGATTGCTCGGCTTATTTCCTCCAGCCCGCGCACGTCATCGCCTATCATTACGTGGTCGCGGGCGAGGCCTATTGCGCGATCGGGTCCGAGCCGCCCACGCGCGTCGTGGCCGGCCAGATCCTGCTGCTGCCCAAGAACGAGCAGCATGTGCTCGGCAGCCGCCTCGACGGCGCGCCCGCCGATGCCCGCGCCCTCATCGAGCCGGCGGACGGGAGCGGCCTGCCGCGCATCGTCTGGGGCGGCGGCGGCGCGCCGACGACGTTGCTCTGCGGCTTTCTCGGCACGCTGACGCCGATCAGTCCGTTCCTGACGAGCTTGCCGAGCATCCTCGTCGTCGACGCCTCGGCGGGCGCCGCCGGCGAGTGGCTGGCCAGCTCGATCCGTTATGCCCTGCAGGAACGATCGCCGGAGGTGATCGGCAAGCTCGCCGAGCTCCTCTTCTTCGAGGCGGTGAAGCGCTATGTCGCCTCGCTCGACGCCGAGCCGACCGGCTGGCTGACGGGGCTGCGCGATCCGCATCTCAGCCGCGCCTTGGCGCTGATCCACGAATGCTGCGCCGATGCCTGGACCACCGACGCCCTCGCCCGCGAAGCCGGCCTGTCGCGCTCCGCCTTCGCCGAACGTTTCACCCGGCTGCTCGGCGACCCGCCGATGCGCTATCTCGCCCGTCACCGGATGAACGTCGCCGCGAGCCTCCTCCAGGAAGGACGGCAGAATGCGAGCAACGTCGCTTATTCGGTCGGCTTCAACTCCGAAGCCGCGTTCAATCGCGCCTTCAAGAAGGAGTTCGGAATCCCCCCGGGGGCCTGGCAGCGGGAGAAGATCGCATGAAGCGAGGCGGCCGGCCACCCCAGCCCCTTGCTTTCAAGGAGGAGAGTTGCCCGCCTTGCCCCTAGGAAAATCGCCGCCAAAACCCTATGTGCGCGGCTCCCATGGCAATCACGCTCCCCTCCCCGCCCAAGGTCGGCATGGTCTCGCTCGGCTGTCCGAAGGCCCTGGTCGATTCCGAGCGGATCCTGACCAAGCTGCGCTCGGACGGCTATGAATTGTCGGCCGGCTATGAGGAAGCG
>JAQGLF010000288.1 GCA_028293025.1 Alphaproteobacteria bacterium | reverse complement strand
AGTTCCCGAATATGGTTCGCGGCTTCGTCGACCTCGAGCAGGCGCATGTCGTCGCCGCCGGTGATCGATACGATCACGCCCTTGGCGCCCTTCATCGACACGCCATCGAGCAGCGGATTGGCGATCGCCTTCTCGGCGGCCTCGATCGCGCGATTGTCGCCGGACGCCTCGCCGGTGCCCATCATCGCCTTCCCCATCTCACCCATCACGGAGCGGACGTCGGCGAAATCGAGGTTGATGAGGCCGGGCATGACCATCAGGTCGGTGATGCCGCGCACGCCCTGCTGCAGCACCTCATCCGCCATCTGGAAGGCTTCCTTGAAGGTCGTGTTCGGATTGGCGATCCGGAACAGATTCTGGTTGGGAATGACGATCAGCGTGTCGACGTGCTGCTGCAGCTCCTGGATCCCCGCTTCGGCGGCGCGGCCGCGGCGATTGCCTTCGAAGGAGAAGGGCTTGGTGACGACGCCGACGGTGAGCACGCCGCGGTCGCGGGCGGCCTTGGCGATGACCGGCGCGGCGCCGGTGCCGGTGCCGCCGCCCATGCCGGCGGCGATGAAGCACATATGGGCGCCGTCGAGCGCCTGGTCGATCTCGGCCAGCGCCTCCTCGGCGGCGGCCTTGCCGATCTCCGGCCGCGAGCCGGCGCCGAGGCCCTGGGTGATGCGGAGGCCGAGCTGGATACGCTGGTCGGCCGGCGACGCGTTCAGCGCCTGGGCGTCGGTATTGGCGACGATGAAGTCGACGCCCTGGACGTCGTTGGCGATCATGTTGGCGACCGCATTGCCGCCGGCTCCGCCGACGCCGATGACGCTGATCCGGGGCCTGAGCTCGTCCACTTCGGGACGGATGAAATCGATGCTCATTGGGTGTCTCCCCCTCTGCTCCCGACGGCCGGGAATATTGCTAAAGCCTTTTGCACGAGGCGATTCTTGGGCGCGAGGAAAAAGTTAACGCCGCGGCTACTTTTTCCCCAGAAAAGTTCGAAAGTGAGTCTCAAAAGCCACTCCTGAGCGCCGTCACCAGCCGCTGGACGAGATTGCCGCCGCTCGACCGCGGGGCGGAGGGCGCCGACGACACCGTGCTGCGAAGATCGAGCTCGTTCGACGCGGCGAACTGGGCGAGCCCGACCAGGGTCGCGAAAGCGGGTCCCGAATGGGCTTCGGGCAGACCGCGCAGGCTCGGGCGGCCGATGCGGACGGCGCGGCCGAGCACGCCCTGGGCGTAATCGGCGATCCCCTTCAGCTCCGAGCCGCCGCCGGTCAGCACCACCTGGCGGCCGAACGGACCGGCGAAGCCGAGGTCCTTCAGCGCCTGGGCGATCTCGCCGGTGAGATGCTCGAGACGCTGGCGGATCACCGCGATCAGCTGGGCGCGGGTGATCCGCGCCGCCTCGGTGCCTTCTTCGGAGCCGGCGATCGGCGACAATTCGATCATGTCGTGATTGTCGCGCGGGCTGGTCATCGCCGAGCCGTAGAAGCATTTCATCCGCTCCGCCTCGACCCGGCGCGTGCCGAAGGCGGAGGCGATGTCGTCGGTGATGTCGATGCCGCCCATCGCCAACGACTTGAGGCCGACCAGCATGCCGCCGGCGAAGACCGAGACGTTGGTGACGCCGGCCCCGAGCTCGACCAGAGCGACGCCGAGCTCGCGTTCCTCCTCGCTGAGGCAGGCCTTGCCGGCGGCGACCGGCGAGGCGACGATCGCCTCGACGCCGAGATGGGCGGAGCGGACGCAGAGGTCGAGGTTGCGGACCGGCGAGGGCTCGGCGGCGATGACGTGGATGTCGACGGCGAGCCGGTCGGCGTGGAGGCCGAGCGGCTTCTTCACGCCTTCGAGGCCGTCCAGAGTGTAGAGCGCGGGCATGGCGTGAAGGATCATGCGTCCGTCCGAGGCGATCGATTCCCGGCCGATGCCGAGCAATTGATCGATATCCTCCTTCTGGACGCGACGGCCGCCGATCTGCAGCTCGACGCTGGCGACGGTGCTGACCAGGCCGCCGGCGGAGAAGCCGACATAGACGTCCTCGATATTGGTCGCCGCGATCCGTTCCGCCTGCTCGACCGCCTCGCGGATCGCGCCCTCGGTCTTCTCCATGTCGGCGATGAAGCCGCGGCGGACGCCCTGGCTCTGGCGCTGGCCGGTGCCGAGGATCTTGAGGCTGCCGTCCTCGCCCGGCTCGGCGATCAAGGCCGACACCTTCGACGAACCGACGTCGAGGGCGGTGACGAGCCTGCGGGAGGGGGCGACGGCGGGGCGCTTCATCAGATCGTCTTGCTCCGGTCGACGTCGTCATCGCCGGCGGCCGGCTTGGCCGGCGCGTGGGCCGGCGCGGTCGCGGGCGGCGGCGCGGCGGGGGCGATCGAGGGGATGCTGCTGCCCGGCTCGCCCGAGATGCGGGCGATGAGCTTGCCGGGCACGCGCATGTCGAAGCGGACGAAGCTGCGGCCGAGCAGCTGGTTCTGCTGGTCGATCTGGGCGAAGCGGGCGAGCGCGCGGCGCGAGGCGTCCTCGCCTTCCGGAAGGGCGAGCACCTCGCCGGTCTGGAAGCGGACGTCCCAGCGCCGGCCGCCGATCCAGGTCGCGCCGGCCATGGCGGGCTTGAGCTGCGGCGCCGCTTCGACCAGGCGGCCGAGCGCGCCCGCCTGCTGGTTGGCGGCGGGGCCGATGATCAACGGCAGGTCCGGCATGGCGTCGAGCCGAACCGGCTCCAGCACCACGCCGTCCATGTCGATCAGGGCGAGCTGCTGGTTGTGCTGCCAGATCGCCGCCGGCTTCCTCTCGACGATGTCGACGACGAGCGTGTCGGGCAGCCGCCGCGAGACGCGGGCGTCGCGGATCCAGCCGAAGCGGAGCAGCCGCTCGCGCGTCCCTTCCAGGTCGACGAGCGGCATCGCCGCATCGGCCTGGTCGAAGGCGATATTGTAGACGTCGAGCCTCGACACATGCTCGGCGCCCTTGATCTCGACATGCTTCAAGGTGAAGCCGGCCTCGCCCACCGCCTTGCCGAAATTGAGGCCGAGCATCTGCGGTACCCGCATCGCCGCCAGCGCCGCGATCGCGAGGGCGGCGAGCACGAGGAAGAAGATCCACCAGCTGACGCGGCGCACCGCATCGGGAAAGGCCGAGGCCTCCTTGCCGCGCCCGGCCTTGGCGCGGGCCGGGGCCTTCGACTTCGCTTTCCCCCGCGGCGTGGCGCCGCGCCCAGCCTTCGCGCTCATAAGGCCTCCTCCACGATCCGCTGCACCAGCTCGGCATAGCGCATGCCGCGATATTTCGCCTGCTCCGGCACCAGGCTGAGTGGAGTCATGCCCGGCTGGGTGTTGACCTCGAGCAGATAGAGCCCGGCCTCGCCCTGCTCGTCGTCCCAGCGGAAATCCGAGCGCGAGCAGCCGCGGCAGCCGAGCAGGTGATGCGCCTTCCGCGCGATCGCCATCGCCGCCTCGGCGATGTCGGCCGGAATGTCGGCCGGGCAGACATGGAGGGTCATCCCGTCCGTATATTTCGCGTCATAATCGTAGAAGCCGGATTTGGGCTGGAGCTCGGTCACCGCAAGCGCCTCGTCGCCGAGCACGGCGACGGTCAGCTCACGGCCGCGGATGAAGGGCTCGGCGAGCAGCCGGTCGAAATGCTTCCACGGCCCTTCGGTGTCGCGGCCGATCGGATCGCCGTAATTGCCGCCCTCGGCGACGATGGCGACGCCGACCGACGAGCCTTCGTTGACCGGCTTCACCACATAGGGCCGGGGCAGCGGATCGCGCTCGTAGAGACTTTCGCTGGCGACGATCGCGCCCGCAGGCATGCGGATGCCGTGCGGCACCAGCACGGCCTTGGTGAGCTCCTTGTCGATCGCGATCACCGAGGTTTCGAGCCCGCTATGGGTGTAGGCGAGGCCCATCAGCTCCATCAGGCCCTGGACGCTGCCATCCTCGCCCGGCGTGCCGTGGAGGGCATTGAAGACGATGTCGGGCGCGGCTTCGGCGAGGCGCTGGGCAACGTCGCGGCCCATGTCGATGCGGGTGACGCGGTGGCCGAGGCTCTCAAGCGCGTCGGCGACGCCGCCGCCGCTCATCAGCGACACGTCGCGCTCGGCGGACCAGCCCCCCATCAGAACCGCGACATGCAGCCTATCCACGCTCACGCACCCCCTGAACCTGGCCCACGCGCTGGATTTCCCATTCCAGCTCGACGCCCGAATCTTCGCGCACCCGCCGCCGGATCTCCTCGCCCAGAGCCTCGATGTCCGCGGCTATCGCCTTGCCCAGGTTGAGCAGGAAGTTGCAATGCTTTTCAGAGACTTGCGCATCGCCGATGCGCAAGCCCCGGCAGCCGGCGGCGTCGATCAGCTTCCACGCCCTGGTCCCCGAAGGATTCTTGAAGGTCGAGCCGCCGGTCCGGCTGCGGAGCGGCTGGCTCGCTTCCCGTTCCGCGGCGATCCGGTCCATCTCGGCGCCGATCGCGGCCGAATCGTCGGGAGCACCCTCGAACAGGGCCTCGACGACGATGGCGCCGTCCGGAACCGCGCTGTGCCGGTAGGTGTAGCCGAACCGCTCCCGCTGCCAGGTCTCGATGCGGCCGTCGCGGAGCACGAGCCTTGCCTCGACGAGGATGTCGGCGGTCTCGCGGCCATAGGCACCGGCATTCATCCGCACCGCGCCGCCGGTCGTGCCGGGAATGCCGCGCAGGAATTCGAGCCCGGCTATGCCCGCGTCGCGCGCCTTCGACGCGACGGTGATGCCCATCGCCCCGCCGCCGGCGCGGACTCGATTGCCCGGCTCCACGCTCAGCTGCGAAAAGCTCTTCGGCAGGCGGACGACCACGCCCGGGACGCCGCCGTCGCGGACGATCAGGTTCGAGCCGACGCCGACGGGAAGCACCGGCACGTCCGGATCCAGCGCCCGCAAGAATCCGGCGAGGTCCGCAACGTCCTGCGGCTTCACCAGCCATTCGGCCGGGCCGCCGGTGCGGAACCAGATGAAGTTGGCGAGCGACCCGTGACGCTCCGCTATACCCTGAAGCCGGGGGAGATCCATGACCGCCGCGCTCATTTCGCAAGTCTTGCGTGGCGGATACCGTCGGCGAGGCCCGCCGCCCATTTGGTGATGTCGCCGGCGCCGAGGCAGATCACCATGTCGCCGCGCGCCGCCACGTCGCGGAGCTGGCGGGCGAGGTCCCCTGCGCCGTCGACGGTGCTGACCGCGCGATGGCCGCGCTGCTTCAGCCCCTCGGCCAGCGCCGCCGCGTCGACGCCCTCGATCGGCTCCTCGCCGGCCGCGTAGACCGGCGCGACATAGACGATGTCGGCGTCGTTGAAGGCGCCCTGGAACTCGTCCATCAGGTCGCGCAACCGGGTGAAGCGGTGGGGCTGGACGACCGCGATCACCCGTCCCTCCGCGCCTTCGCGCGCGGCCGACAGCACGGCCCTGATCTCGACCGGATGATGGCCGTAATCGTCGATGATCGTCGCGCCGCCGATCTCGCCGACGCGGGTGAAGCGGCGCTTGACCCCGCCGAACTGCTCGAAGCCGCGGACGATCGTCTCGTCGGCGATGCCGAGCTCGGCGGCGACGCCGATCGCCGCAAGGGCGTTCTGGACGTTGTGCCGGCCCGGCATCGGCAGCGCGACGCCCGCGAGAGTCCGTACCTCGCCGGCGCGGTTGCGGATGCTGACGTCGAAGCGGTTGCCGCCGGGAAAGGGCATGACATTGTCGCCGCGCACGTCGGCCAAAGCCGCGAAGCCGTAGGTGACGACGCGCCGGTCGCGCAGCCGCGGGATGATCGTTAGCACCTCGGGATGATCGACGCAGAGCAAGGCGGCGCCGTAGAAGGGCACATTCTC
>JAQGLF010000226.1 GCA_028293025.1 Alphaproteobacteria bacterium | reverse complement strand
CGGCGTTCTGCGTTTGGGCGGCGGGGAGGGGGCAGGATAGCCGTTGACGGAACGAGCGGCGCGACCTATCAGACGCCCCTCGCTTCGCGGCGAGCGCATAGGCTTATGCGGATGTAGCTCAGTTGGTTAGAGCGCCGGCCTGTCACGCCGGAGGTCGCGGGTTCAAGTCCCGTCACTCGCGCCATCTTCCAAGCTCGATCCAGCGCAGCAGCGGTTTGAGCGGCAGGATCCAGACCAGCCCCGCCGTCACGAAGAACAAGGCCCGGACCGGCCAGGCCATGCCCGGCAGCAGGTCCGCGACGGTCGCGACGATCCAGGCCCAGACAGCGATCAGCAGCAGGATCAGGAAGATGCCGGCGGGCTTCCGCCAGCTCGGCTTCACCGGCATGGGATCCACTCTTTCGGCGTCGCGATCGCGTCGAGCCGCACGTCCCAGGGATCGGCCGGGATCGGGCGGTCGAGGATCTGCGGCTCCCAGGCGAGGCCGATGGCAAGGGCCGGGCCGCCCTCGCGCAGATGGGCCAGCGCCCGGTCGTAATGGCCCTTGCCGTGGCCGATGCGGGTGCCGCCGCGGTCGGCGGCGACCAGCGGGACCAGCACGATGTCGGGCGCCAGCCCCTCGGCCGAAGCCGGCGGCTGCAGCACGCCCCACGGGCTCGGCTCGCGCGCGGGCCCTTCGCGGAACATCATCCGCGAATCGCGGTCGACGAACCAGGGCAGGGCAACACGCCGGCCGGCGCCGAGCTGGTCGATAATGGAGACGGGATCGATCTCGTCCTTCAGCGGGTGATAGAAAGCGACGACCGCCGCGCCGGCCAGATGAGGCAGGACGATGTCGGCGAGATCGCGCTCGAGCGCGGCGCGAAGCTGCGGGCTCAGCGAACGGGCATAAGCGCGCCGCCGGGCAAGCGCCTCGACGCGCAGATCGCTCTTCGCGACGGGGGAGGGTGACGGGACCGCCATGGCCGTTTGCCGGAATATCCTCTGACGCCATTACGTCAGGTGGGGACCATATGTGCGGAGCCAGGGCCCCGCCAGGGACAGCCCCCGAGGATGTCTTATCGCCTCAGGGATGTTCAAGAGCTCGTACCGGGCAGTACCCGTCAATCACCTATTTAGGGTCTGTGCCCGCTTTGCGCAACGAGGGTGATTTTTCCCGCTTCAACCGACGGGGGGCGGATCAGCTGTCGGCCCCGTCCGCCTCGAGCCGTTGCGCCAGCCGCTCCATGCGGTCGGCCAGCCGCTCGAGCGCGTCCGCGACGCGCGGATCGGGCGCGGCTTCGGGCGGCGGTGGGCTGCCGGCCCGATGCTCCTTGACCTCGTCGGCGAGCAGCAGGGAGGCGAACAGCAGCTGGCGGACCTCGCTGAGGCTGCCGAGCGCCTCGATCGCCTGCTGGGCCTTGCGATCGACGATCTCGGCGACCGAGCGGAGGTGGTCCTCCTCGCCGTCGCGGCAGGCGACGGAATAGCGGCGGGCGGCGATCTCCACCTCGATCGTCGCCATCAGCCGGTCTCCCCGGAGGCGATCAGCCGGTCGATCTGCGAGATCGCGCTTTCGATCCTGGCGCGGAGCGCGCGGTGCGCCGCTTCGAGCGCGGCGGCGCGGCCGTCATCGGCAGGACCGTCACCGAGAGAAGCGGGCGAAGGCGCTGGGGAAGTGGCGGCGGCTTCGATCCGGGCCAACGCCCGATCGATGCGGCCGACCAGATCGATCACCCTCTCGTCCCCCATATTCTTTTCGCATAGCATGGCTCGCCCGGCGAAGGAAATGCGCTGGCCGTAAGGGAGCATCCCTTGGCCACCTTTCCCAGGATAGGACGAACCAGAGGCTCTGAAGGCCGCGCATTGCCGGCTTGAGCCGGCGCGACGTCCAGGCCGGTTGACGCACGCGCCTCCGCCGATAAAGGAAGCGGCGGGCGCGTGCCCGCCTTCTCGCCGATCCCCAGGGAGCTTATGGCCGTCGAACCGCGACTGCTCGCCAACGCCATCCGCGCCCTCGCCATGGACGCGGTGCAGGCGGCCAATTCCGGCCACCCCGGCATGCCGATGGGCATGGCCGACGTCGCCACCATCCTGTTCACCGAATATCTGAAATACGATCCGGCCGATCCGGCATGGCCCGACCGCGACCGCTTCGTCCTCTCCGCCGGCCACGGCTCGATGCTGATCTACGCCCTGCTCCATCTCACCGGCTATGCGCGGCCGACGATGGACGATATCCGCGGCTTCCGGCAGCTCGGCAGCTCCTGCGCCGGCCATCCCGAGAATTTCCTGCTGCCGGGCGTCGAGGCGACCACCGGGCCGCTCGGCCAGGGTTTCGGCATGGCGGTCGGCATGGCGGTCGCCGAGCGGCACCTGAACGCCGTGTTCGGCGACGATCTGGTCGACCATCGGACCTGGGTGATCGCCGGCGACGGCGACCTCATGGAAGGCATCAACCACGAGGCGGCGGGGCTCGCTGGCCATCTCGGGCTCGGCCGGCTCATCACGTTCTGGGACGACAATCATATCACCATCGACGGCTCGACCGATTTGTCGCGTTCGGAGGATGTGCTCGGACGCTATCGCGCCATGGGCTGGCACACGATCTCCTGCGACGGTCATGATTTCGCCGACATCCGCCGGGCGATCGACGCGGCGCTCGCCGACGAAAGGCCGTCGCTGATCGATTGCCGGACGATCATCGGCTGGGGCGCGCCCAACAAGCAAGGCACCGCCGCCACTCACGGCGCCGCTTTGGGCGCGGAGGAAGTCGCCGCCGCCCGCAAGCAATTGGTGTGGGAGAGCGCTCCGTTCGAGATCCCGGAGCCGATCATGACCGCCTGGCGCCAAGCCGGACGCCGCGGCGCGGCGCCCCATGAAGAATGGCGCGCCCGGCTGGCCGCTCATCCCGAGCACGGAGAGTTCGTGAGGCGAATGGAAGGACGGCTGCCGGAGGCGCTGGCGAAGAGCGGCTATCTCGACCAGCTGATCGCCAATCCGCAGAAGGTCGCGACCCGCAAGGCTTCGGAGATGGCGCTGGAGGCGATCAATGCGCTGCTGCCGGAGACGATCGGCGGCTCCGCCGACCTCACCGGATCGAACAACACGAAGACCAAGGCGCAGAAACCTCTAACCAAAGAGGATTATTCAGGGCGCTACATCTATTACGGAATCCGCGAGTTCGAAATGGCTTGCGCAATGAATGGGATGGCGCTGCACGGTGGCGTCATTCCTTACGGAGGAACCTTTCTGGTTTTCTCCGATTATTGCCGGCCCGCCATCCGCCTCGCCGCCCTGCAGCAGATTCGCGTCGTCTTCGTGATGACGCATGATTCGATCGGGCTTGGCGAGGACGGGCCCACCCATCAGCCGGTCGAGCATCTGACCAGTCTCAGGCTGATCCCCGACCTTGACGTCTACCGGCCGGCCGACGCGGTGGAGACGGCGGAATGCTGGGCGCTGTCCCTGCAGCGGCGGGACGGTCCGTCGTTGCTCGCGCTCACCCGCCAGAACCTGCCGCAGCTTCGGCTCCAGCGGAGCGAAGAGAATCTCTGCGGCCGCGGCGCCTATCGGCTGCGGCCGGCGAAGGCGGCGCGGCGCGTGGTGCTGATCGGCACCGGCTCGGAGGTGGAGGTAGCGCTCGCGGTCGCCGATGCGCTGGAAGGGCAGGAGATCGGCGCCGACGTCATCTCCATGCCCTGCTGGAGCCTGTTCGACGGGCAGGACGCCGCCTATCGCGCCGACTTGCTCGCGGCCGACGCCCTCAAGGTTTCGATCGAGGCGGGCACGACGCTGGGTTGGGAGCGTTATGTGGGGCCGGACGGGCTCAGCATCGGCCTCGACCGGTTCGGCGCTTCGGCGCCGGCGGAGAATCTTTTCAAGCGCTTCGGCTTCACCGCCGAGGCGATCGTGCCGCAGGTGATTGCGGCGCTCCAATCGCGAGGAGAATGACATGGCGACGCGGGTTGCGATCAACGGTTTCGGGCGGATCGGCCGCCTCGTGGCGCGGGCTTTGCTCCAGCGTCAGGACAGCGGCCTGGAGCTGGTCTCGATCAACGATCTGGCCGACGCCAAGTCGAACGCCTTGCTGTTCAAGCGCGATTCCGTCCACGGCGCCTATCCGGGCGAAGTGCATGCCGACGGCAACGACCTGATCATCGACGGGAAGCGCATCCACGTCACCGCCGAACGCGATCCCGCCAGGCTTCCGCACGGCGCGAATGGGATCGATCTGGCACTCGAATGCACCGGCTTTTTCACCGATCGGGATAAAGCGGCGGCGCATCTGGCGGCCGGCGCGAAGAAGGTCCTGATCTCGGCGCCGGCCAAGGGCGCCGACCTGACGGTGGTGTTCGGCGTCAACGACGACAAGCTCCGGCCCGAGCATGTGATCGTCTCCAACGCCTCGTGCACGACCAATTGCCTCGCGCCGATCGCCAAGGTGCTGAACGACACGATCGGCATCGAGCGCGGCCTGATGACGACGATTCATTCCTACACCAACGACCAGAAGATTCTCGACCAGATCCACAAGGACATGCGCCGCGCCCGCGCTGCCGCCATGTCGATGATCCCGACCACCACCGGCGCCGCCCGCGCCGTCGGCGAGGTGCTGCCCGAGCTCAAGGGCAAGCTCGACGGCTCGGCGATCCGCGTTCCGACCCCCAATGTCAGCCTCGTCGATCTCACCTTCACGCCGAAGCGCGACACCAGCCTGGCCGAGGTGAATGGGGCGCTGAAGGCGGCCTCCGAGAGCGGGCCGCTCAAGAACATCCTCGAATATAGCGAGGAGGAGCTGGTCTCGGTCGACTATAACCACAATCCGGCAAGCTCGACCGTCGACAGCCTCGAAACGGCCGTGCTGGAAGGCAAATTGGTCCGCGTCCTCTCCTGGTACGACAATGAATGGGGCTTCTCGAACCGCATGGTCGACACCGCCGGCGCGATGGCCAAGCTGATCTGAGGTAAGGCCTCTCTTCCCGTCATCCCCGCGAAGGCGGGGATCCAGACGGACTCCATCGTGGCCCTTACGCCCGTCTGGATTCCGCTTTCGCGGGAATGACGAGATGGGGGATGAGGAAGGAATTGTGACGTGAGCAGCTTCCGTACCCTCGACGACCTCGGCGACGTGAGCGGCAAGAAGGCGCTCGTCCGCATCGACCTCAACGTGCCGATGGCGAACGGCGAGGTGGCCGACGACACCCGCCTCAGGGCGACGCTGCCGACGGTGACGGAGCTCGCCGATCGCGGCGCCACCGTCCTCCTCCTCGCCCATTTCGGCCGCCCGAAAGGCGAAAGGCGCGACGACATGTCGCTTCGCCGGATCGTTCCGGCCTATGAGCGGGTGCTCGGACGCCCGGTCCATTTCATCCCCGACTGCACGGCGCCCGAGGCGGAAGCCGCCGTCGCCGCCCTTCAATCCGGCGACATCGCCATCCTCGAAAACACCCGCTTCCACGAAGGCGAGGAGAAGAACGACCCCGATCTCGCCCGGGCCATGGCCACGCTCGGCGATTTCTACGTCGACGACGCCTTCTCCGCCGCGCATCGCGCCCATGCCTCGACCGAGGCGATCGCCCACATCCTGCCCGCTTATGCCGGCCGGGCGATGGAGGCGGAGCTGAAGGCGCTCGAGCAGGCGCTCGGCAAGCCGCAGCGGCCGGTGGCGGCGGTGGTCGGCGGCGCCAAGGTCTCGACCAAGCTCGAAGTGCTGCGCCATCTCGTCGCGAAGGTCGATCATCTGATCATCGGCGGCGGCATGGCCAACACCTTCCTCGCCGCCCGCGGTGTCGCCGTCGGCAAGTCGCTTTGCGAGCACGAGCTGGCCCATACGGCGCTGGAGATACTGGACGCGGCGGAACGGGCGAATTGCACCGTCCATCTCCCCTATGACGTGGTGGTGGCGAAGCAATTCGCCCCCAACCCGCCGTCGCTGCGGATCTGCAACGTCCACGAGGTCGCGGCCGACGAAATGATCCTCGACGTCGGTCCGGCCGCGGTCGAGGCGCTGGCGGACGTGCTCAAGACCTGCCGCACCCTCGTCTGGAACGGCCCCCTCGGCGCCTTCGAGACGCCGCCCTTCGACGCGGCGACGGTGGCGCTGGCGAAGATCGCGGCGGCGCTGACCCAGGACGGCTCGCTCGTCTCGGTCGCCGGCGGCGGCGACACGGTCGCGGCGCTGAACCATGCCGGCGTCGCCGGCGACTTCACCTTCGTCTCGACCGCCGGCGGCGCCTTCCTCGAATGGATGGAGGGGAAGGAGCTTCCCGGCGTCAAGGCGCTGGGGCTAGCGTGATCCATCTCCGCAGGGCGGCCGACCCGGATCGCGCGCCGATCGCCGCCATCCACGCGCAAAGTTGGCGCGACGCCTATCGCGGCGTTTTGCCGGACGCGCTCCTCGACGGGGAAATCGACAGCATCATGAGCCGCCGCTGGGAGGGGCAGGCGATCCGGCCGGAGGATGCGGTGCTGGTGGCGGAGCAGGACGGCGGACTCGTCGGCTTCTGCGCCGCCTGGGACGGCCAATCCGCATATATCGACAATCTGCACGTGCTGCGGGACGCGCGTTCGCGGGGGATCGGCCGCCGCCTGCTGGCTGAGACGGCGCGCCACTTTCTCGGACGCGGCCGCAATCAGGCGCATCTTCACGTCGTGGCGACCAATGTGCGCGCCCGCTCTCTCTATCAGGGTCTTGGCGGTGTGCCGGCGGGCATCGAGGACAAGAATCTCTACGGCACGCTGGTCCCCAATGAACGGATCGAGTGGCGCGACCTCGCCTTGCTTCTGGAGCGGGCGGAGACCGGCTAGGTTCCTTCAAGTCCCTCGCCACCGAATCTGTGCTCTTCCGGGGAGGGCAGGCCGCCAATGTCGGCCATGTCTGCTTCCGAGTCTCGCGCCCGAGGGCTCGCTGCAGCCGGCGTGACGGCGCCTTACCGCCCGCGCGGGAGGGCGGCGATCTTGTGCCAGACCTGCTTCCTGCACAGCAGGCCACCGAGGCGGCAGCCGTCGATCTCGAGCGTGTCGGGGCCGAGCAGCATCAGATTGCCGTCCGCGGTCGTGCCGAGATCGGGCACGAACACCTCCCCTGCCCACGCGCCCGGGCCGACCGGTCGGACATCGTGGAAAAGATCGGTCCCCACCAGCCGCTCGGTGCCGCCCGCTTGCGCGGCCTCCTGCGCCGCCGTCGACGCCCAGACGACGCGGCCGCAAAGCCCGCCGCCGCAACGCGCGGTGCGCACGGCGACCGTCCCCTTCGGATTCATCCAGGTGCCGACGACCGGATCCGCAGTGCGGGCGGGGCCGGGATGCGCTGCAGCCAGCGCCGCCAGAAGGATGGAGATCATGTCTGCGCCTCGCTTCGGATTCGCCACGCCTCTAGCGAGGCCGGCTTTGCGCCCTCATGAACGGCGCATGTTCATCCGTTCAGCCGGAACA
>JAQGLF010000218.1 GCA_028293025.1 Alphaproteobacteria bacterium | reverse complement strand
TGATCATGCTCGCCGTCGCGGGCCTGCTCGAAGGGATCGGCCGCCAGACCGTCACCGACGACGTCAGCCGCTATCTGATCGGCAGCGTCATGCTCGCCGGCTGGCTGCTTTATTTCTATCTGCCGCGGCGGCGGCCGGCCTGATGCGGCTCCCCTTCCGCCGCAACCGGCACGAAGGCCCCCGCTCGATGCGCCGGGCCTTCGTCACTCCGGAAGGGGTCGACCTCCAGCTCGAGCTCGGCTCGGCGGGGACGCGGGCGGCGGCGTTCATGCTCGACGCCTTCATCATCTTCCTCATCCTGATCGTCACCTCCATCCCGATCATCTGGCTGGTCGTCACCGCAAAGTCGGAGGTGCTGGCGATCCTCTGGCTGCTCGGCTTCTTCGTGCTGCGCAATTGCTGGTTCTCCCTGTTCGAGATGGGCGGACGGGGCGCCACGCCCGGCAAGAGGCTGATGGGCCTGCGGGTGGTGGCGCGGGACGGGGCGCGGCTGACCGGCGGCGCCGTCATCGCCCGCAACGCGATGCGGGAGATCGAGGTGTTCCTGCCGCTCTCCTTTCTCGGCGCCCAGGCGGCGGAAGGCACGGCCGACGCCTTCCTCACCCTCTTCGCCTTGCTGTGGAGCGGCATCTTCCTGTTCTTCCCCTTGTTCAACCGCGACCGGCTGCGGGTCGGCGACCTCGTCGCCGGCACCTGGGTGGTGCGCGCGGTGGGCGGCGCGCTCGGCGCCGATCTCGCCGCGTCGCAGGCGCCGGCCCGGCGCAGCTTCAGCGCGGCCGCGCTCAACCTCTACGGGATCTACGAGCTGCAGACGCTGGAGGACGTGCTCCGCAACGGCCGCGGCGACGCCCTAGCCATCGTCGCCCGCACGATCCGCCATAAAGCCGGGATCGACGACGACGGCGACGATTACGGCTTCCTCTCCGATTATTACGCCGCTCTATGCGCCCGGCTGGAGGGCGGCCTGATGCTGGGCCGGCGGCGCGAGAACAAATACGCCACGGTGCTGCCGCGGTAGCCCTCAGTCGTCACGGAGATGATCCGAAACGGCCTATTCCTAGCAAATGTCGTTCAAGAGTAGACTACCCTCGGCACCAGAACCCCGGTTCTCCATAAACGACCTCAACCACACGTCGACGACCCGCTCGCGCGCTTTCAATTGTGCCGAAAGGCGCGGTGTCCTTCCGAGCTGGCACAATCGCCATGCGTGATGGGGCTATGCCATGGCTGGCAAACCAAATTTGCACGACCGTTGCGCGTTGCCGAACCAGCAGTGGGTTGCGCCCGGCGTCACCGAAATCATCGTAGCCTGAGATTCGCAGCTGCCACTTAGGAAAATGCCGCAGAATCCTGACGAATGAAACCAAGTCAGCTCGGGCGCGGTGCCTCACCGCCGATGAGCCTGCGCCGAACCGCACAAAGAGAGGTTCACACGCCTGCGCTGGAACGACGACGAGAAGAGCCGCCGCTGCAAACAGGATCCGAACCCGCCGCCTGCCTCCGCAAACGGTCACCAAACCCCTACTGCCTTGCGCACGTCGCGCATGGTCGCCTCGGCGCGTTCCGCCGCGGCTTCGGCCGAGCGGGTGAGGAAGCGGACCAGGCCCGCTTCGTCGTCCCTGATCTCGTGGAAGCGGCGCTGGACCGGCTCCAGCCCGGCGATCACCGCCTCGGCGACTCCGGTCTTGAGCGCGCCGTAGCCGGAGCCGTCGAAGCGCTTCAGCGCCGAATCCCAGCTGCCGCCGGCGAAGGCGTGATAGATGGTGACGAGGTTGCGCACGCCCGGCGAGAGGTCCGACGCGTCGACCGCGGTGCGGCTGTCGGTCTTGGCCGATTTCAATTTCTTGAGGATCGTCGCCGGCGGATCGAGCACGCGGATCGCATGGCCGGATTTCGACGCGCTCTTCGACATCTTCGCCTCGGGATCGTCGAGGCCCATGATCCGCGCGCCGACCTGCCGGACGAGGATTTCCGGCCGGGTGAAATGATAGCCGAACAGATGCTCGAACCGCTCGGCGATGTCCTGCGTGATCTCGATATGCTGGCGCTGGTCCTCGCCGACCGGGACGAGGTCGGCATGGTAGAGGAGGATGTCGGCCGCCTGCAGGATCGGATAGGCATAGAGGCCCACGCCGACCGTCTCGCGCCCTTCCGACTTGGACTTGAACTGGGTCATCCGGTTCATCCAGCCCATCGGCGTCACGCAATTGAGCATCCAGGCCAGCTCCGAATGCTGGCGCACCTGGCTCTGGATGAAGACCAGGGATTTTTCCGGATCGATGCCGCAGGCAAGATAGAGGGCGGCGACGTCGAGCGAGTTCGATTTCAGCCGCTCCGCCTGGATCTCCTCGGGGTAGGTGAGGGCGTGGAGATCGACGATGCAGAAGATGTTGTCGTGCTTGTCCTGCTCCTTCACCCAGAGCGAGATGGCGCCGATCAGATTGCCGATATGAAGGTCGCCGGTCGGCTGGATGCCCGAAAACACCGTCTTCTTGGGCTTGGAATCGGCCAAGGCTCGTCGCTCCTGATCAAGGGATGAGGCGCCGTAACTGACGCCCGCCCCCTTAGGCAAGACGCGGTGGCGGTGGCGGGCATTAGGCCATAGACGGGACGCCATGTTCGGACACGCCCTTCGCCGCGCCGCGCTCGCGGGCCTGCTCGCCTTCCTGCCCGCCGCCGCCGCGTCGGCCGCGGATTACGTGATCCATGCCGGGCGGCTGATCGACGGCGTCTCCGAGACGGTGCGGCAGCACGTCTCGATCCTCGTCCACGACGACCGCATCCAGGCAGTCGAGCCCGGCTTCGTGACGCCGGCGGGCGCGGCGGTGATCGACCTTTCGAACGAGACGGTGATGCCCGGTTTCATCGACTGCCACGTCCATATCGGCGCCAGGCTGCCGAGCCAGACCAACGCGATCGAGGATTGGCTCACCCATAGCGACCTCGACCGCGCCTTCGACGACGCTGTGTTCGCGCGCCAGATGCTGCTCCAGGGTTTCACCAGCGCCCGCGACGTCGGCGGCGGCAGCGACACGGTCGCGGTGCGCGACGCGATCAATGCCGGCAAGATCGCCGGGCCCCGCCTCTGGGTCT
>JAQGLF010000167.1 GCA_028293025.1 Alphaproteobacteria bacterium | reverse complement strand
TCGATGTTCGGACGCATCTTGATCTCTTTGATCTCCTGCGTCTTCTGGGTCTTGCGCTGGGCGTTGGCCTTCTTCTGCGCCTCGTAGCGGAACTTGCCGACATCGAGGAACTTGCAGACCGGCGGGTCGGCGTTGGGCGAGACCTCGACCAGGTCGAGGCCCACGGCGGCCGCCTGTTCGATCGCTTCGGGGGTGAGGAGGACTCCCAGATTCTCGCCATTCTCATCGATCACGCGCACCTTGGGCACGGAGATGAACTCATTGAAGCGGGGGCCGTTGAGGGGCGGCGCCTGCGGGCGCCGGATCATGGGCGGACGTATAATATCTTCTCCTGAAGCGTTGGTTCAGTGCCCCACCTAGTGTTTCCGCCGTCGGAATGAAAGCCGAGCGCCGGAGAGGGCGCGCTTTTTCCGCCGCTGTTGCCGATCAGCCGCGCCGATTTCCCCCGTCCAAGCCCTGTTGGGGAGGGCTCGCCCGCAGGTCCGGCGGTGTCGCCTCCGCGACCAGCCGCGCCACCAGCGCGTCGAGGCCGAGCACCTCCTGCCGCGCATCGGTGCCGAGAGGCCGAAGCGCGACCGTGTGCTCTTCCGCCTCGCGCTTGCCGAGGACGAGCAGGTTCGGGACCTTGGCGAGGCTGTGCTCGCGGATCTTGTAGTTGATCTTCTCGTTGCGCAGGTCGCTCTCCACCCGGATCCCCGCCGCCGACAGCGCGCCGGCGACCTCGCGGGCATAATCGTCCGCCTCCGAGACGATCGTCGCCACCACCGCCTGGACCGGCGCCAGCCAGAGCGGGAATCGCCCGGAATGATGCTCGATCAGGATGCCGATGAAGCGCTCGAACGTGCCGAGGATCGCGCGGTGCAGCATCACCGGCCGGTGCCGCTCGCCATCGGCCCCGACATAGGAAGCGTCGAGCCGCTCGGGCATCACGTAATCGAGCTGCAGCGTGCCGCATTGCCACGTCCGCCCGATCGCGTCGGTGAGGTGGAATTCCAGCTTCGGCCCGTAAAAGGCGCCTTCGCCCGGAAGCTCGCTGAAGTTGAAGCCCTCGCCGGACAATTTGGCGAAGGCCACCGCATCGCGCAGCGTCGTTTCGGCGGCATCCCAGAGCGAGTCGCTGCCCGCCCTCTGCTCCGGCCGCAGCGCCAGCTTGATCGTGTAAGCGGGGAAACCGAGGTCGCGGTAGACCGTGTCGAGCAGCCGCGCGAAGCCCACCGTCTCCTCGAACACCTGCTCCGGCGTGCAGAAGATATGGGCGTCGTCCTGCGTGAACTGGCGCACCCGCATGATGCCGTGGAGGGCGCCGTGCGGCTCGTTGCGGTGGCAGGTGCCGAACTCGGCAAGCCGCAGCGGCAGGTCGCGATAGGAAGTGATGCCCTGCCTGAACACCTGGACGTGCGCCGGGCAGTTCATCGGCTTGAGCGCCATCAGATCGCCGGTTCCGCTCAGCACCGGCCGGTCGGGATCCGTCCCCGGAACCTCGTCCGGCACGACGAACATGTTCTCGCGGAACTTGCCCCAATGGCCGGACGCCTCCCATAATCCCACGTCCATCAATTGGGGGGTCTTGATCTCGCGATAGCCGGCCGCGTCCAGCCGGCGGCGCATATAGGCTTCGAGGCCGCGCCAGATCGCCCAGCCCTTGGGGTGCCAGAAGACCGAGCCATGCGCCTCGCTCTGGAGATGGAACAGGTCCATCTCCTGGCCGATCCGGCGGTGGTCGCGCTTCGCCGCCTCCTCGAGCCGGAGGAGATGCGCGTCGAGCTGCTTCCGGTTGAGCCAGCCGGTGCCGTAGATGCGGCTCAGCATCGCGTTCTTCTGGTCGCCGCGCCAATAGGCGCCCGAAACCCGCGTCAGCTTGAACGCTTGCGGATCGAGCCTGCCGGTCGAGGCGAGATGCGGGCCACGGCACAGGTCCATCCAATTGCCGGAGCGGTACATGGTGATCGTCTCGTCGGCGGGCAGCTCCATCACCCACTCCGCCTTGAAGCGCTCGCCCTGCTTCTCGAAGAAGTCGCGGACCCGGTCGCGCGTCCACACTTCGCGGACGAGGGCGTCGTCGCGGGCGATGACCCTGCGCATCTCCTCCTCGATGACGGGGAGGTCCTCCTCGGTGAAGGGTCCCCGCCCGGGCGCCGGCGCGAAGTCGTAATAGAAGCCGTCGTCGGTGGCCGGGCCGAAGGTGATCTGGGTGCCGGGGAAGAGGTTCTGCACCGCCTCGGCGAGGACATGGGCGTAATCGTGGCGGACCAGCTCCAGCGCGTCGGCTTCGTCGCGGGCGGTGACCAGAGCGAGCTCGGCATCCTCCTCGAACGGCCGGTTGAGGTCGCGCAGCTCGCCATTGACCCGCGCCGCCATCGCCGCCTTGGCGAGACCCGGACCGATCGCCGCCGCGACGTCGGCGGGCGTGGTGCCGGGCTCGACCTCGCGCACGGAGCCGTCGGGAAGGCGGATCTGGAAATGCTGCGTCATGGTGAGGCGCATGTAGCGGCGCCGGCGGCGATCCTCCAGCCCCTCAGGCCGCTCCGATCGTCTTGGCAAGCAGGACGAAGGCGAGACCGGGGACGATCGGCCGGCCGAAACGGGTGTCGGCGGCCGGAAAGGGCCGCTCCTCGCCGGTGCGGGCATAGCCACGGCGCTCGTACCAGGCGATCAGCTCCGGACGCTGCCGGATCACCGTCATTTCCATCCGCGAGGCTCCGAACGCGCGCGCCGCGGCCGCCTCGGCCGCCGCGACGAGCCGCCGTCCGAGCCCCTGCGCCTGGCGGCCGGGATCGACCGAGAGCAGCCCGAGATGGGCGGTGCCGCCGCCTTTGTCGGTGACCTGGACGCAGCCGGCGGCCTCGCCGTCCTGCTCGGCCAGCAGCAGAAGCTGCCGCGGGTCGGCAAGGATCGCGGCCAGCTCTTCGGCGGGGATGCGGGCGCCTTCCAGAAGGTCGTCCTCATGCGTCCAGCCGCCGCGCGATTCCTGTCCGCGATAGGCGCGCTCGACCAGCGCATGAAGGATTGCGAGGTCGCCCTGCACGGCTCTCCTGATCCCCACCTCTTCCATCGCCGAGCCCTTTGACGGCCGGGTGGGCGGAACTCAAGCGCCCGCTCCGCCGTGCCTTGCGAAGGCCCTTGCCAACCGGACGGGCGGGACTGCAAATGGCCGGGGCAGGAGACGATCATGGACGCCGACGATCCTGAGCCGGCGCGGCGGCGGCGCCTCGCCCGCCGCTTCCGCCCCGGCCGCGGCCCGACCCTGATCTTCCTTCCCGGCTACGCGTCCGACATGGAAGGCGGGAAGGCGACGGCGCTCGACGCCTGGGCAGAAACGGAGGGCCGCGCGATGCTGCGCTTCGATTATGCCGGCTGCGGCGCCAGCCCCGGCGCGTTCGAGGAGCAGACGCTCGAGAGCTGGCGCGACGATGCGCTGAAGACGATCGATTCGGTCGACGGCCCGCTATTGCTGGTCGGCTCGTCGATGGGCGGCTGGATCATGCTGCTGGCGGCGCTGGCGCGGCCGGAGCGGGTCGTGGGCTTGGTCGGCATCGCCGCCGCGCCCGACTTCACCGACTGGGGTTTTTCCGACGCGCAGAAGCGCGCGATCCGCGAGCAGGGCCGGCTCGAAGAGCCGACGCCCTATGGCGAGCAGCCCGTGATCACCACCCGCGCCTTCTGGGAGAGCGGCGAGCGGCAGAAGCTGCTCGGCGCGCCGATCCCGATAAGCTGCCCCGTCCGCCTCCTCCACGGCATCGCCGATCCGGACGTGCCCTGGCGCCTCTCGCTCGACCTGATGGAGCGGCTCGAATCGGAGGATGTCGAGGTGACTATGGTCAAGGCTGGCGACCATCGCCTGTCCCGGCCGCAGGACATCGCCCTGCTGCTCCGCACCGTCGAAAAGCTTGTCGAGAGGGTGGAAAGGGGACTGGACATTATGTAGTTAACAAAGCACAGGGCTAAGCGCACAACGGCTTCATTGGAGCCGAACGATGACGAACCTTACCGCCCCCCGCTACACCGATCCCGACGCAGCCCGCGAGCATCTTGAAGCTCTGCGCTGGCCGGAAGGTCCGTTCTGCCCGCATTGCGGCTCCTACAATCCGAAGCGCCTCCCCCCGATCCATCGCAAGGCGACCGCGAAGCATGCGGCCACAGTCCGCGCTGGCGTCGTCCAGTGCAACGATTGCCGCGAGCAATACACCGTCACGGTCGGCACCGTCTTCGAGCGCTCCAAGGTGCCGCTGAACAAGTGGCTGCTCTGCAATCATCTGCTTGTGTCGAGCAAGAAAGGCATCAGCGCCCATCAGATCCATCGCATGCTCGGCATCACCTACAAGACGGCCTGGTTCATGTGCCACCGTCTCCGCGAGGCGATGAAGCAGGACGGCGGCCCCATGGGCGGCCCCGGCTGCACGGTCGAGGCGGACGAGACCTACTTCGGCAAGGACAAGAACGCCGCCCCGAACCGCACCCCGATCCGCAACATGAACAAAATCGTGTCGCTGATCGACCGCGCCACGGGCCGCGCAACCAGCTTCGTTGTCACCGAGACGCTTTCCGCCGCCACGGTCGGGCATATCCCCTATACGAACGTGGATCGCCGCAGCACGCTCTACACCGACGAAGCGCAATTCTATGTCCGCCCCGGCCGCGAGTTTGCCGGGCATTACACCGTCAACCATGCCGGCAAAGAGTATGTCCGCTACGGCTCGCCGGACGCGACGACGAACACGATCGAGGGCTTTTTCGGCATCTTCAAGCGCGGCATGAAAGGCATCTATCGGCATTGCGGGCAGCAGCATTTGCACCGCTACCTTGCCGAGTTCGATTTCCGTTACACGAACCGCATCGCGTGCGGTTTCAACGACGACGAGCGCGCCGACGAAGCCCTGAAGGGCATCTATGGCAAGCGCCTGACCTATCGGCGGTCTTGTCTCGCCGCAGCCTAAGGCGAAGCCGCGAAGGCTGATCGGGGAGCGCCGCAAGCGCTGGACCAGCGCCTAATGGGGGGGCGCCCTTGACAGAAAAACTGATTCACTTTGAATCACTTGGGCGCCTGTGGATAAGGGCGCTTGTCGCACGTGGGATTCGCTTCGTCGCAACGGCGGCACGGCTCATCGTGACAACGAGTCCTTTCCTCTCTAGGTCGATTCGGGAGGGGAAGGAGCTTCGTCATGGAAACTGACCGCGCTCGCGAGATTGAACGTAATTACGTCGCATTTCAGTCTGCTGTGGCCGAACTGTCGCGTCAGCATGAGGGCGAGTTCGCCCTTGTCCGTGACGGCAGCGTGGTTAGTGTTCACAAGGAACTGATCGACGCGGCCGTTGCTGGACAATCCAGCTACCCGGATGGCATGTACTCGATCCAAGAGGTGACAACGAAGCCTCTCGATCTGGGGTTCTACTCGCATGCCAATCCTTCAGGGCCGATTTGCTGACGGCAAGCCTATCGTAAGTGTAGGTCTCGCGCCTGTTTTGCCTCGTCCTGGCGAGGTAAC
>JAQGLF010000130.1 GCA_028293025.1 Alphaproteobacteria bacterium | reverse complement strand
GAGCCCGACGCGCTGCGCCTGTCCGCCCGACAAAGCCCGCGGGCGGCGCGCGGCGAAATCGCGCGACAGCCCGACCAGATCGAGAAGCTCCAGCACCCGCGCCTGCCGGGCCGGCCGATCGACCCCGGCGAGCCGCAGGGCGATGGCGATATTCTCGCCGACGTTCATGTGCGGGAACAGGCCGATGCCCTGGAAGACGTAGCCGATGCCGCGCCGCAAAGTGGGCGGCGGCGTCTCCCTGACGTCGCGTCCGAGCAGGCGGACCGCGCCCTCATCCGGCTCAACCAGGCGGTTGATCGTCTTGAGGAGGGTGGTCTTGCCCGATCCGGAGGGACCGACCAGAGCGACGAACGTCCCGACGGCGACCGAAAGGCTGACGCGGTCGAGCGCCGGGCGGCCGCCATGGCGTTTGATGAGTCCGTCCAGCTCGAGAAGCGGCGCCCCGGTCACCGGTTCAGTCCGGCAGCCGGCAGATGTCGACCCAGCCTTTCGCGACCAGGCTCGCCAGCCGCTCCGGCGTCACCTTGACCGAGCTGGTCAGCGAGCCGGCGGCGGGGAAGACCTCGTCATAATTCCGCAACGATACGTCGCAATAGACCGGCAGGGGGTTCGCCAGCCCGAACGGGCAGACGCCGCCGACCGGATGACCGGTCGCCGCGAGCGTCTCGTCGGGCCCGAGCATGCGCGGCCGGCCGCCGAAGGCCGCCTTGGTCTTCTGATTGTCGAGCCGCGCATCGCCGCGGGTGACGAGGAGGAAGGTCTCGTCGCGCACCCGCACCGCCAGCGTCTTGGCGATCCGCGCCGGTTCGACGCCGAGCGCCTCCGCCGCCTCGGCGACGGTGGCGGTGCTCATGCCGTTGTCGACGATCGGTAGATCGGGCGCATGCTCGGCCAGCCAGGCGCGGACGGATTCGAGGCTCATGGAAAGACCAGGCCGGTCACCCTGGTCCGCACCCGCAGCAGCCAGTGGCCGGCGGTCATGAACAGAATCTTCCCGTCGGGGCCGCCGAAGCCGCAATTGGAGATGGCGGTGCCGGCGCCGATGCGGCCGAGCTCGCGCCCGTCCGGCGCGAAGATGTGGATGCCGCCGGGGCCGCTCGCCCAAAGGTTGCCGCGCGCGTCGACCGACATGCCGTCCGGGAGGCCGGGCAGGCCCTGCGCCGCGAGCCCTGTCATGTCGGCGAAGATTCGGCGAGAGAGGATCGCGCCGTCGGGGCCGAGCGAATAAGCGAGGATCACCGCCCGCTTTGGATCCGAATTGGACACGTAGAGCGTCCGCGCATCGGGCGAGAGGGCGATGCCGTTGGGGAAGCTCAGGCCGCCCTCGACCAAAGTGACGGTGCCGGCCCGGGTGACACGGTAGACGCCGTTTACCGCCTGCTCCTTCGCCGGCGACGCGTCGAGATCCTTGAGGCCGTAGGGCGGGTCGGTGAACCAGATCGAGCCGTCGGGACCGCGCACCAGATCGTTGGGCGAGTTGAAGCGCTTGCCGGCATAACGGTCGGCGAGGAATTGCCTGTGCTTCGTCGCCAGGTCGAGCCGGGCGAGGGCGCGGCTGCCGCTGTCGGCGACGAGGATCGTGCCCGATCCCGGCGGCCCAGCTTCGAGCCCGTTCGAACCCGCTTCGCGGAAGGGGGAGAGATCGCTTCCGGCATAGCCCGACGGCTGAAGGAAGAGCGTCGCGCCTTCGCCTTCGCGCCACCGGTACATCCTGTTCTCGGGCACGTCGCTGAACAGCAGATAGCCGCCGTCGCGCACCCAGACCGGCCCCTCGCTCCAGGTGAAGCCCTCGGCGATCCGCTCCACCTTCGCGTCGCGGGCGATGAGCGCGTCGAGCGCTGGCGCCTCGCGGTGCACCGCTCCGGCGGCAGGATAGGACGGCGGCGCGGCGGCGACGGCGAGGGCGCCGAGTATTGCCGCGAGTATCTGGCGGATCATGATGCCGCAGCTTGTGACCTGTTGGCGCCTCGATCAAGCGGGATGACGCAAAGTGGTTTTCCCGCCGCACTTGCCTGAACTTATTTTTGCGGTGGAACCTCCGACAGCAAGCCTCGCCCGTCGACGACAGGGGAATCGACCGTAAAGGCTTGCGAAGGGAAGCCGTGACAGGCAGCGCGCATTTCGGCGCCTCCCACGGTGTCAGGCGAAACGGATTTCCAAGCGGTGGCGTGATCCGTGACGATCACCCGGCCGTGCAGATCGCGGCCAATCAGAGACAAATTGCGCTCTTGACGCGCTGTGCAGTCGAATTCGACGAGTTCGACCTGATCAACGACACCGGGCCCCGCGGGCGCCACCGTCTCAACCCGTATCCGCTTCCTATGCCTGCCGTCAGCCCGAATAGAATTCTCATCGCCGAATACGATGAGTTGTGGATCGCGATTGCCGCTGATGAATCGCCAGCGGGCAGCCGAAGCGGGGGTTATCAGCAAGGCCGTCGAGATTGCGAAGATGCCAGTCCGCACCGCAAGCTTCATCAGCGTCTCCGATCCTCGCTCATCTTTCCTGACGCGTGCGGCAGTTTCAAGCCCCCCATGAATAGAGAGGCTACTTGCGGAAAAGCGAAACCTGGGATGCGCGAGCCCCAGCCAAAAGCCAAGCAGCGAGAACAATCGGGTCGAACCGCCGCGCGTTCTTTCGATCGCGGTGCGTCATCAAAGTTGCTGGTCGGATGTCGATCCCGTTCGACGGCCAAAGGCCTAATTTGCTTCCGTTGACGGCGGTAGCGATCCATGGCTGATCGCTTTCATACGCCACGGCATTTCGGAGAGATCGATGATCATTGGGTTGCTTGCGGCGCTTGCGCTGACTGGGCAAACAACGGCGCCGGCCGCGATCGACCGCCTTCTCACGGACATCTCGGTCGAACGCCTGCACACGCTTTACCGCACGCGCCGCTACAGCGTGCGTGAAGTCGTCCAATGGCACCTCGACCGCCTCAGCCGATACAACGGCGTCTACAAGGTCGCTCCCGCCATCCTCGTCGACGAGGCGCTCGCCGAAGCGGCGCGCGAGGATTCCGAAGCACGACGCCCCGGCTTCCGGCCACCTTCGCTCTGGGGCGTGCCCATCGTGATCAAGGCCAATATGAGCATCAAGGGCAGGGTCACGACCGCCGGCTGGCGCGGCTTCATGCTTCCGGGCCACGAACTCGTCGCACCGCGCGATGCCACAATCGTCGCCAGGCTGCGCGCCGCCGGCGCGATCGTCATCGGCGTCACCAACATGCCCGATTTCGCGGCGAGCGACACGACCCGCTCGACCGCCTTCGGCCGCACCGGCAATGCCTATGACGTCCGCTTTTCGCCGGGCGGCTCGTCGGGCGGTACCGTCACCGCGGTCACCGGCAACATGGCGGTCCTCGGCACCGGCACCGACACCGGCAACTCGATCCGCATGCCCGTCGCCACCAGCAATCTCGTCGGCATCTTCCCAACGCGGGGCCTGGTCAGCATTGCCGGCGTCGCGCCGCTCGATTCGCTGCTCGACAATGCCGGGCCGATCGCGCGCAGCGTCCCCGATGCGGCGGCGATGCTGGATGTGATGGCCGGCGAGGATCGGCTCGACCCGGCAACGGCGGGCACATCGCGCAAGGCCGAAGCTGGCCCCTATACGCGCTATCTCCTGCCCGGGTCGCTCAAGGGCAAACGTTTCGCGGTTCCGGCCTTCATTCTGGACGGCGAATCCCCCGTCTTCCAGGGCGTCTGCCCCGGCACGCTTGCGGACGCGGCAGCCAAGGCGAGACGCGATGCCCGGGTGCCGCTCAGGCCCGAAACCAGAGCGGCATTCATGCGCGCCGTGGCCGAGCTCCGCGCGGCGGGCGCGACGGTCGTGATCGATTCCGGAATCCTGCCGGACGCCTTCGCCGATATGGCGTCGCAGGTGTGCACCTTGCCCTATCTCCGCGAGGGCTATGACCATTTCCTCGCCGATTTCGGCCCAGCCGAATATCGCAGCGTCGCCGCTTACGATAAAGCGACGGGCCGTCCGCTCCCGCCGACCGCGATCGGCGGCGCGGGTGCGGCGCTTTCCGGCCAGCCCAACGTCCGCCAGGCGCGCCTCGCCGACGATCCGAATGCGGAGCGCACCTATCTCGGCCCCCGGCGCGCCCTGCTCGCGCGCTATCTTGCGGAAATGGACCGGCTGCACCTCGACGGCTTCGTCTATCCGGCGATCCAGATGCCGCCACCCGACGAGACCATGCCGCAAGACCACCAGCTGAGCGGCGGCCCCCATAGTGCGACCGACTGGGTCAACATGATCGGTGTCCCGGCGATCTCGATCCCCGCCGGCTTCTACGATGACGGCCTGCCCTTCGGGATCGAGTTCAGCGCCAGGCCCTGGCGCGACGGTGACCTCATCTCATGGGCCTATGATTATGAGCGCCTTACCCACCATCGCCGCCGGCCCGTCCTTGTCGAGCAGGGCCTGCTGCCGGGCGCCGGGAGGCCGCTCGATCCGGCCGACGGGCCGTGATCCTTCCTCCTATGGGTAGCCGGATCGGCGACGATCGTCCGCTACTGGCCGTCGGCGGACGGTCGGCTGTACAGCGGCGGGAGCGGGAAAGCGGACATTCCCGACCAGCCGGCGTCTACGTCCGCTTCCGACCCATTGCGGACATTGAAGAACCTCGGGCATGATAGGCTTGGCTTCGGGGAGCGTTGAATGCGAACACGGTTCTGGCTGAGCGCAATGCTTCTTCTCACCGGGTCGTGCGATCGCCTGACACCGCGCTTTCCTAAGAGACTTGCCGACGGATGTTACTACGCCAGCGGTACGCCAATCTTCAAAATCGCCGGGGATCAAGGGCAAGTTCATCTCCGGTGACGTGAAGACGTTCAGGGTCATCAGAGGGGGAAACCCTTTCTACGCTTATGCGACGTTCTCGCCGGGTTTCCTGTTCGAGGGCGCGGAAGCGGCACCGTCGCAAGTAGAAGGTTATGGCCAAAGAACCTATTCCATGAAGGCTGGGACCTCGGTTCCAACGCTCGAGATGCAGTGGACGGCGTACGGCGATCAGGACGTTTCGTTGGGTAAGCCCTGCTGAACCCGGCTGGCGTGAACATCGCTTTCCACCCTTAGCCGACTCTCCGGAGGATCCGCATCCGAGGCTCACCAATGTCCGGTCTGGGTGGTTAACGGACATTGGCTGCCGTGTTCCCGGCGGCAGAAACTGGCCGCTAGCTCCCGGTCTGCTTTCGGCTGGCGGCGATGCGATAGCTGCCGGTCCCGGAGGCTTACCCGAATGGCGGCTTACGCCCCACAATCGTCATACAACGCAACAGCTCAAGCGAGCGAAGCCCGCAACACCGATGCCGAAAGGAAAGGGTGTCGCATCACGTCGTGTGGAGCCGGCCTGGTGTCGGAGGTCGACAGCCGGCGCAGTTAAGGCGACACCTTGTCGGGGCCGATGAGGCCGACGAACTTGCCGGCCGAGTCGAGCTCGATCGCGACGAGCAAGGTCTGGTCGGGGTAGACGAGCGTAAACTCGTCGAAGCCGAACCCATCGGGACGTCGAAAGTGGATGGCCTGCGGATCGCCGAGCGGCTGCAGGCGGCGGTGCGCGGCCGCAAACGCAGCGCGGCCTGGCTCCCCTTTGTCCGCTGCCAACAAAGTGTAATCGGGCTCAGGCGCGGCCCGGCCGGCGAGGATGCGGCGCAGCATCGCCTCTGAGCCCTTGAGCGGCACGGTGCGAGGCCTAAGGACCGAGACGGGAGATGCGGCTTCGATCGTCGCGGTGGCGGGCGATTGGCCGAGACGGCGCAGCGCAGCGGCCAGCGCATCCGCGTCGGGCACCTCGAGATCGGGCCGCACCCCCCGGCCCTCCCAATTGGATCCGGTAACGGGGCTCTCCGCGCGACCTGTCGGGATGAAGGCCATGACACCGTGTCCGATCGGAACGCTCTGCCCCGGGTTCGCGCCGCCGCCGGTCGTCTCGCCGACGAGGGTGCCGAGCTTCAGCGTCTGAATGTCGTAGGCGAGCTCCTCGCCGCCCGAAAAGGTGTGGCCGCCG
>JAQGLF010000120.1 GCA_028293025.1 Alphaproteobacteria bacterium | reverse complement strand
CGCCATCATGCGGCGCACCCTGTAGAGACCCGCCCCGCCGCGCGCGAGCCTATTCGTAGCGCAATGCGTGGACCGGGTTGGCGCGGGCGACGCGGACGGCGTGGCCGGCGACGGTGGCGACGGCGATCAGCAGGGCCAGCCCGCCTGCCAGCAGGAACGGCGCCGGCCCCAGCGCGATCCGCGTGTCGAAGCCGTTCAACCAGCCGCGCATCACCCACCAGGCGACCGGCCAGGCGATCAGGTTGGCGACGATCACCGGCTTCGAGAATTGCCAGACCAGCA
This sequence comes from Alphaproteobacteria bacterium, assembly GCA_028293025.1. GTDB lineage: Bacteria > Pseudomonadota > Alphaproteobacteria > Sphingomonadales > Sphingomonadaceae > Allosphingosinicella. Next base: position 5,715 of record JAQGLF010000120.1, on the reverse strand, counting down.
GCCGGACGATGTCCCGCACCCGCGCGCCGAGCACCTTGCGGATGCCGATCTCCTTGGTCCGCCGCTCGGCGGTGAAGGCGGCGAGGCCGAACAGACCGAGGCAGCCGACGATCACCGACAGCAAGGCGAAGGCGGCGAAGGTCTTCGCCCGCGCATCCTCGGCCTTGTACAGCTCCTGGACGATGTCGTCGCTGAACTTGGCGCTGAACGGCACTTCGTTGGTGAAGCTTTTCCACACCCGCTCGACCCCCGCCCGCACCGCCGCCGGGTCGCCGTGGAAACGGACCACCATGTTCGACTGCCCGCTTTGGCCATTCTGGAACAGGATCGGCTCGAGCGGCTGCTTGACCGAGCGGAACCGCGAATCCCTGACGATGCCGATCACCGTCACCGGCACGAGACCGAATTCGTTCTGCACCAGCCCGGCCCGCAAGGTCTTGCCGACCGCGTCCGCCGGATGATTGAAGCCGAGCCTTTTCGCCGCCAGCGCGTTGATGACGATGTTGCCGCCGCGCGCCACCAGCGCCTTCTGGGTGTCGGGATCGGGGGGGAAGGGGATTGTCGTGTCGTCCATCGGACGCGTCCGGTCGAACCAGCGCCCGGCAAGGAGGGTCAGGCCCATCGCTTCCCGGAAGCCGGTGTCGACCGTGTAATCGCCGATCGACACGGGACTGGTGCTGCCGGGGAGGAGCACGCCCGTATTGTTCTGGTTGCTGGTGGCGACGCCGATGGTGGTCAGCCCCACGGCATCCACACCCGGAACCCGCCGCACCCTCTCGGCGATCGCCTCCGCCTTGTCCATGAGCTGGTAGCGGCTGAGCTCGTCGACCTGCAGGATATGGTCGCGCCGGTAGCCCGGGTCGGCGGTGCGGGCATAGACCGTCTGGGCGTAGATGATGGCGGTGCAGATGATCAGGCCGATCGACACCGCGAACTGGCCGACGACGAGGATGGAGCGGAGCCGGCCGGAGCCGGGCGTCTCCGCCGCCGATTTATTGGCCTTGAGCACCTGCGCCGGCTGGAAGCGGGAGAGGAAGAAAGCGGGGTAGAGGCCGCCGAGGATGCCGACCGCGCCTACCAGCAGCAGCACCGGCAAGGCGATGCCGCTCCGGCCGAAATAGGTGAGCGTCATATCCGCGTCGAGAAAGGCGGCGAACGGCCGCATCAGCAGCTCGACGAGCGCGAGCGCGATCAGCATCGCGAGGATGGCGACGATGATCGATTCGCCGACGAACTGCGCGATCAGTTGCTTTCGCGTCGCGCCGAGCACCTTGCGCAGCGCCACTTCGCGCGCCCGTTGGGAGGCGCGGGCGGTGGCGAGATTGGTGAAGTTGACCACCGCCATGCCGAGGATGAGCAGTGCGATCACGGCGAAGGTGACGATGGTGGTGCGGTCGTTGCCGGGCGCCATCGCGCCGCCTTGCCCCTTGCCGAGATGGACGTCGGCGATGTTGGCGAGATGCCAGTCCTGATCGTCGCCCGCGTTGAAATGGGCTTCGCCGCTATTCTCGTCGGGGATGTTGCGCTTCTCCCAGGCCGGAAGCTGCGCCTCGATTGCTTTGGGATCGGTGCCCGGGCGGAGCTTCGCATAGACCCAGCCGTTCTGGCAGCCCCAGCAGGTCAGCGCCTGCGGCTCCTTGGCCATGAAGCTCGCGACGTCGATATGGATGAGCGCGGCAATCCGCATGTGCGAATTCTTAGGCAGGTCCCTCAAGATGCCGACGATCTTGAAGTCGAGCTTCTGTCCCTTGCTGATCACCGTGAAGATGCGGCCGACGACATCGTCCGTGCCGAACCTCTTCACCGCCTCCGCTCGCGACAGCATCGCATTGCCGACCTTGTCGAGGCCGTCCCGGCTGCCGCGGACGAGCGGCAGGGCGACGACGTCGAGGAAATTGCCGCCGGTGTAGAGATAATGCTCGGTCGGCGAGGCCTGCCCGTTCTGGAAGAAGACGGGATTGTTGTCCCAGGCGTAGACTTCGTGCGCGACCTGGGGAAAGTCCTTCCTCAGCGCTTCGCCCGAGGCATAGGCGGCCATCTGGAGCTGCGTTTCCTCGCCGGTCTCGCGGCTGTGGTACCAGCTCTGGAATTGGTAGGTGTCGGCGGCCCCCGGCACCCATTTGTCGTAGCTCATCTCGTAGCGGACGAAGAGCAGGATCATCAGACAGGCGGCCATGCCGATGGCGAGGCCGAAGACGTTGATGAAGGCGTAGGTGCGGTTCTTCATCAGCGCCCTGAGGCCGACGGTCAGATAGTTGCGCAGCATGGCCGGGCTCCTATTCGTAGCGGAGGGCGTGGATCGGATTGGCGCGAGCGACGCGCAGCGCGTGGCTGGCGATGGTGCCAAGCGCGATGACGAGGGCGAGCAGGCCGGCGAGGAGGAACGGCCCCGGGCCGAGCGCGATGCGGCTGTCGAAGCCGTTCAGCCAGTCGCGCATCACCCACCAGGCGACGGGCCAGGCGATGAGGTTGGCGACGATCACCGGCTTGGAGAATTGCCAGGCGAGCAATCGCACGATGTCGCGGCTGCGCGCGCCCAGCACCTTGCGGATGCCGATCTCCCTGGTCCGCCGCTCCGCGGTGAAGGCGGCGAGGCCGAACAGGCCGAGGCAGCCGATGACGATGGCGAGCAAGGCGGCGGCCCCGAATAATTCGGCGCGCTTCTCGTCGCTGTTGTAGAGGTCGTGGACGATGTCGTCGACGAAACGGGCGTTGAACGCCAGACCGGGGATCAGCCGCTTCCAGACCCGCTCGACCTCGGCCCGCGCGCGGTCGGGTGATCCGGTGAAGCGCACCATCAAGGTGTTGAAGCCTGTCGTCTGATAGAAATAGAGGATTGGCTGGACCGGCTTGCGGACCGAGCGGTAGCGCACGTCCGAGACGATGCCGACGATTGTCGCCGGCGTCAGGCCTGTCTCGTCGCTGGTCATCGACACCTGTACCCGCTTGCCGACCGCGGCGGCAGCGGGATGGAAGCCGAGCCGCTCAGCCGCATATTCGGACAGGATGACGTTGGTGCCGCGCGCGACCAGGGCCTCCTCGGCCTTGCGGTCGGGCGGATTCGGCGTCGTCGAATCGTCCATGGCGATCGCCTGCGAGAAAGATCGCCCGGCGATCACCCGCATGCCGAACGTGTCGAAAGCGTGGGTGTCGACCCCATAGATGCCGAGATTGACGGGCTTGGCGCCGGGGAGGTTGACGCCGGTGTCGGAATTGTTGCCGGTGGCGACGCCGAGCGAGACCCGAGCCGCGTCGACGATTCCGGGCCGCCGGCGCACCTCGTCGAGCAAGGCCGGCATCACGGCTTCGGCCTGCGACGGGTAGATATTGTTGACCTGGAGCAAGCCGTCCCGGCGATAGCCGGCATCGACGCTGCGCGCATATTCGGTCTGGGCGTAGATCACCGCGGTGCAGATGATCAGCCCGATCGACACCGCGAACTGGGCGACGACCAAAGCGGCGCGCAGCCGGCCGTTACCGTCGGCGTCGACCGCCGACTTGTTCGCCTTCAGGATCCGCGCCGGCTCGAGCCGCGACAAATAGAAAGCGGGATAGGCGCCACCGAGCACGCCGACGATGAGGGTCAGGGCCAGGACCGGCAGCAACGCGCCGCCGGAGCCGAAATAATGGAAGCGCATATCGGCGCCGAGGAAGGCGTTGAGCGGACGCAAGGCGATCTCGGCCAAGGCGAGCGCGACCAGCGTCGCGATCGCGGAGACGAGCACCGATTCACCGATGAACTGGACGATCAGCTGCCGCCGCCGTGCGCCGAGCACCTTACGCAAGGCCACCTCGCGTGCCCTTTGCCCGGCGCGGGCGGTGGCGAGATTGGTGAAGTTCATGCAGGCCATGGCCAGGATCAGCAAGGCGACGACTCCGAAAGTGAGGATCGTCTGGCGGTCGCCATTGGGCCGGCCGCCGCCCTGCGCCGGGCTGAGATGGATGTCGCGGACGTTGAGCAGCCGGAAATCCTCGTAATCGCCGGCATTGCTCTTTTGCGTGGTGCCGAGGTCGTCGGGGATGTTGCGCTTCTCCCAGGCCGGCAGCCGCGCGTCGATCGCCTTGGGATCGGTGCCCGGCCTCAGCCGCAGGTAGATCGCCCCGTTCTGCCAGTGCCAGGACCTCACCGTGTCCGGATATTTGTGGAAATAGTCGGCGGGGTCGACGCGCATCACCATGGTTGCGTCGAAATGGCTGTTCAAAGGGATGTCGCGGAACACGCCGGTGACCTTGTAGGACGTGTTGGCGTCGTTGCTGACCACCGTTACCGCCCGGCCGAGCGGGTCCTGGTTGCCGAACTGCACCTTGGCCTCGGTTTCGCTGAGCACGAGCGAATGCGGGTCGGCGAGCGCGGTGGCGCCATCGCCGCGGACAAAGGGCAGGCGCAGCACGTCGAACAGCTGGCCGTCGGTGACATAGGTCTTTTTCGGCGCGATCGGCGTGCCGCCCCGCAGGATCGCCGATGACTGCGACGAGGCCCAGACCACTCGCTCCGCCTCGGGGAAATCCTTCTTGAACGCCTGGCCCGCGACGTAGGCGGTGGTCATCGATTCGCCGCTGATTCCGCCCTCGGGTGTCGGCAGGAACACCGTCTCCAGCGCATAGCTGTTGGCGGCGTTGGGCAGCCAGCCATCGTAGCTGAATTCGTAGCGGACATAGGTAAGGATGATCAGGCAGGCGGCGATGCCGATCGACAGGCCGATGATGTTGATCGCGGCATAGGACTTGCTCTTGGCCAATGCCCGGAGCGCAACGATCAGATAGCTGCGAAACATGTCGTGCCTCCCGTTCGTATCGAAGCCCGGCCGGGCCGGTGATTCAGGCGGCGCGCCGCCGCTCGATCAGGATCTTGCCGTCGAGCATGTCGACGACGCGGCCGGCGTGATCGGCATGGGCCGGCGAGTGGGTGACCATGATTATGGTCGAGCCTTCGCGGTTCAATTGCTGGAGCATCTTCATCACTTCCTCGCCATGCTGGGTGTCGAGGTTGCCGGTCGGCTCGTCGGCGAGGATCAGCTTGGGGCTGCCGACCAAAGCGCGGGCGACGGCGACGCGCTGCTGCTGGCCGCCGGAAAGCTGGCTCGGCCTGTGCCTGGCGCGATGGGCGATGCCGACCTTGTCCATCACTTCCTCGACCCGGCGGCGGCGCTCGGCGGCGGGCACGTCGTGATAGAGCAAGGCGAGCTCGACATTCTCCCGCACCGAAAGCTCGTCGACCAGATTGAAGCTCTGGAAGATGAAGCCGATATTCTGCTTGCGGGTGTTGGCGAGCTTCGCTTCGGGCAACCCCGCCACTTCGACGCCGTTGAAGACGTAGGAGCCGCTGGTCGGCGAATCGAGCATGCCGAGCACGTTGAGCAGGGTCGACTTGCCGCAGCCCGACGGGCCCATGATCGCGACGAACTCGCCGTCGGCGATGTCGAGGTCGATGCTGTCGAGCGCGGTCGTCTCGACGGTGTCGGCGCGGTAGACTCGCGACAATTCACGCATGGTCAGCATAAGTTTCAGCTCCTTCCGGATGTCTGGAGGTCGAGCCGGTCCTTGTCGGCGAAACCGGTATAGGGGGAGGTGATCACTCTCTCGCCGGCCTGGAGCCCGTCGAGCACTTCGATGAAGTCGGCGTTGCGGCGGCCGAGGCGGACGTTGCGCTTCACCGCGCTGCCGCCGTCGGGCGCGACGACGAAGACGAAGGCGCCGCCCGTCTCGTTGTAGAAG
>JAQGLF010000119.1 GCA_028293025.1 Alphaproteobacteria bacterium | reverse complement strand
GTGCTGCTCGATGAAGGCAGCTTCGAAGAATATGACATGTTCGTCGAGCATAATTGCGCCGACTTCGGGATGGAGGCGCAGAAGGTGCCCGGCGACGGCGTCGTCACCGGCTCCGGCACGATCAACGGCCGCCTCGTCTTCGTCTTCGCCCAGGATTTCACCGTCTTCGGCGGCTCGCTGTCCGAGCGGCACGCGCAGAAGATCTGCAAGGTGATGGACATGGCGATGAAGGTCGGCGCGCCCGTCATCGGCCTCAACGACAGCGGCGGCGCCCGCATCCAGGAAGGGGTGGCCAGCCTCGCCGGCTATGCCGAGGTGTTCCAGCGCAACGTCCTTGCTTCGGGTGTGGTCCCGCAGATCAGCCTGATCCTGGGCCCCTGCGCAGGCGGCGCGGTCTACTCGCCGGCGATGACCGACTTCATCTTCATGGTGAAGGATTCAAGCTACATGTTCGTCACCGGCCCCGACGTGGTGAAGACCGTGACCAACGAGGTAGTGACCCAGGAGGAGCTGGGCGGCGCCGTCACCCACACCACCCGCTCGGGCGTCGCCGACGTCGCCTTCGAGAACGACATCGACGCACTTCTCGCCACCCGCGACTTCTTCGATTTCCTGCCGCTGTCCAATCGCCACGACCTGCCCGAGCGGCCCTGCGCCGATCCCTGGGACCGGATCGAGGAAAGCCTCGACACGCTCATCCCCGACAGCGCCGCCAAACCCTATGACATGCACGAATTGATCGCGAAGATCGTCGACGAGGGCGATTTCTTCGAGCTGCAGCCGGCCCATGCGGCGAACATCGTCATCGGCTTGGGCCGGATCGACGGACGCACGATCGGCGTCGTCGCCAACCAGCCGATGGTGCTGGCGGGCGTGCTCGACATCAACAGCTCGAAGAAAGCGGCGCGGTTCGTCCGCTTCTGCGACGCCTTCGACATCCCGATCCTGACCCTGGTCGATGTGCCGGGCTTCCTTCCCGGTGTCGCCCAGGAGCATAACGGCATCATCAAGAACGGCGCGAAATTGCTCTTCGCCTATGCCGAGGCGACGGTGCCGAAGATCACGATCATTACCCGCAAGGCCTATGGCGGCGCCTATGACGTCATGGCGTCCAAGCATTTGCGCGGCGATCTGAACTATGCCTGGCCCTCGGCCGAGATCGCGGTGATGGGCGCCAAGGGCGCGGTCGAGATCATCTTCCGCAAGGATATCGGCGACCCCGAGAAGATCGCCGCCCGCACCGCCGACTATGAGGCGCGTTTCGCCAATCCGTTCGTGGCGGCATCGAAGGGCTTCATCGACGAAGTGATCATGCCCCATTCGACCCGGCGGCGGATCGCGCTCGGCCTTCGCAAGCTGCGCGACAAGCAGCTCGAAAATCCGTGGAAGAAGCATGACAACATCCCGCTTTGAACAGGCGTCCGCATGAGCACCCGCTATGACGAGCTCGAACGGCTGCAGCGGCTGCGCGAGAGCGGGGCGCTGACCGAGGAGGAGTTCCAGGTCGAGAAGCGCCGCCTGCTCGGCCATGATTTCGAACCGGGGCTGGCGCGTCGGCGCACCGACACTGTCGAAATCATCGACGACGAGACGGCGGTTTCGCGAACCCCCCTCTACCTCGTGCTCGGCGCGATCGGGCTGGTCGTCGCCATCGCAATCGGCCTGTTGGTAGGGCGCGCCGTCGGCGGCGGCCGCGCCGCGCCCGAGGCCAATGTCGCGCTTCCGGAGAATGTAGCAAGCGCCGACGAGAATCTGATCGCGCCGGCGCCGCCCGCCGACGTGCGGATGCTGCCCTTGCCCGAGCAGCTCTCGCGCGCCTTCGCCGCGGCCTTCGGCGCGACCGGCACGGCCCAGCTGCAGATCGCCGGCCGCACTCTCGTCTATCATCCCGGACGGCTGTTCTGGATCGGCGACAAGGCGGTGCTGATCAGCCCGGCCACCGGGGCCGGCGATTGCCGCGACTGCGCCGGCACGGTCGCGGTCCATTATCTGACCCCCGACGGCGACAAGTTCCAGGTCGCCGGCTCCTGGCCGGAAGCAATCAGCGGCGCCCGGTGGAACACGCCGCCCCATTGGCGGATGACCAATGCCTTCACCACCCTTCCCGCCATCTGGGAGGAAGGGCGCGACCGCGGCCAGGACTGCATTGCCGGCAGCGCCATCCTTACCGAGCTGACGGCGGCGGGGCCGGTTCCGTCGGGCCCGATCCGCACCTATTACAAGAGCAGCGGCGGGCTCAAAGCATTGGTGCTGGGCGACACCGAAATCACCGGCCACGCCACCAACATCTCGAAGGACGTGTCGTTCGACGTCGTCTATTCCGGCGACAAGGAGCTCACCGAGACCTGGGTGAAGCAGGGCGACCGCTTCGTGCCGCAGGGCGGGGAGTCGAAGGTGCCTTCATGCTGAAGTCGAGGGACTGGAAATGAAGCTCGGCAGGCTGAACCATGTCGGAATCGCCACGCCGTCGATCGCGGGCAGCGTCGCGACATATCGCGATTTGCTCGGCGCGACGAAGATCCACGAAGCCTTCGACCTGCCGGCCCAGGGGGTGCGGGTCTGCTTCGTCGATACGCCCAACAGCCAGATCGAATTGCTCGAGCCGCTCGGCGAGAATTCGCCGATCCTGAAGTTCCTCGAGAAGAACCCGGCCGGCGGCCAGCATCATGTCTGCTTCGAAGTGCCCGATATCCACAAGGCCAAGGCGGAGATGGAGGCGAAGGGCGCCAAGGTGCTCGGCGAACCGCGCATCGGCGCGCATGGGACGCCGGTCATCTTCGTCCATCCGAAGGATATGGGCGGCGTCCTGGTCGAGCTGATGGAGACGCCGACAAATGCGCATTGACCTGTCTTGTTCCCCGGCGAAGGCCGCGGTCCAGAGGAGCAGTGGAGCTGGGCTCCGGCTTGGGAACAAATGGTATGACTGAGAAGAAGCCTTCTCTGGCCGACTGGAAGGCCGCCGCCTCGAAGGAGGTGAAGGGGAAGGACATCGTCTGGCACACGCCCGAGGGGATCGAGGTGAAGCCGCTCTACACGTCCGAGGACGCGGCGGGGATCGATCCGGGCCTTCCCGGCTTCCCACCCTTCACCCGCGGCCCTTATGCCTCGATGTATACCGGCCGGCCGTGGACGATCCGCCAATATGCCGGCTTTTCGACCGCCGAGGATTCGAACGCTTTCTATCGCCGCAACCTCGCCGCCGGGCAGAAGGGGCTCTCGGTCGCCTTCGATCTCGCCACCCATCGCGGCTATGACAGCGATCATCCCCGCGTCACCGGCGACGTCGGCAAGGCGGGCGTCGCGATCGACACGATCGACGATATGAAGATCCTGTTCGACGGCATCCCGCTCGACACGATGAGCGTCTCGATGACGATGAACGGCGCGGTGCTCCCGGTCATGGCCTTCTACATCGTCGCCGCCGAGGAGCAGGGGGTGCGGCCGGACCGGCTCTCCGGCACGATCCAGAACGACATCCTGAAGGAGTTCGCGGTCCGCAACACCTATATCTACCCGCCCGAGCCTTCGATGCGGATCGTGGCGGACATCATCGCCTACACGCAACAGCACATGCCGCGGTTCAACTCGATCTCGATCAGCGGCTATCATATGCTCGAAGCCGGCGCGACGGCGGTGCAGGAACTCGCCTTCACGCTCGCCGACGGCATGGAATATGTCCGCGCCGCGCAGCGCCAGGGGCTCGACGTCGACGCCTTCGCGCCGCGCCTCTCCTTCTTCTTCGGCATCGGCATGAACTTCTTCATGGAGATCGCCAAGCTCAGGGCGGCGCGCCTGCTCTGGCACCGGATCATGACCGGCCTCGGCGCGAAGGAGCCGAAGTCGCTGATGCTGCGCACCCATTGCCAGACGTCGGGCGTGTCGCTGACCGAGCAGGACCCCTGGAACAACATCGTCCGCACCACGGTCGAGGCGATGGCGGCGGTGCTCGGCGGCACCCAGTCGCTCCACACCAACAGCTTCGACGAGGCGATCGCGCTGCCCACCGATTTCTCCGCCCGCATCGCCCGCAACACGCAGCTCATCCTCGCCGAGGAAAGCGGCATCCCGAATGTCGCCGACCCGCTCGGCGGCAGCTGGTTCGTCGAGAGCCTGACCAAGGAGCTGGTGGACAAGGCCTGGGCTTTGATCGAGGAGGTCGAGGCGGTGGGCGGCATGACCGCGGCGGTTGGCGACGGGATGCCGAAGCGCCGGATCGAGGAGGCCGCCGCCGGCCGCGCCGCGAAGGTCGACCGCGGCGAGACGGTGATCGTCGGCGTCAACCGCTACCGCCTGCAGGACCAGGCGCCGCTCGACATCCTCGAGGTCGACAACGACAAGGTCCGGACCGGCCAGATCGTGCGAATCGAACGAGTGCGCGCAGGACGCGACGAGGCGAAGACCCGCGCCGCGCTCGACGCGTTGCACGAGGGCGCGAAGGGCGATGCGAACCTGCTGGCGCTGGCGGTGGAGGCTGCGCGGGCCCGCGCCACGTTGGGCGAGATCAGCCTGGCGCTCGAGGAGGCATGGGGACGCTACGACACCGTGCCGGAGCCGGTGAAGGGCATCTATGGCGGCGCCTATGAAGGCGATCCGCGCTGGGAGCGGGCGGAAGCGGGCGTCGGCGCGGTCGAGCGCCGGCTCGGGCGGCGGCCGCGCTTGCTGGTCGCCAAGATGGGCCAGGACGGCCACGACCGCGGCGCCAACCTCGTCGCTTCGGCTTTCGCCGACCTCGGCTTCGAAGTGGTCTCCGGGCCACTCTTCCAGACCCCGGAGGAGAGCGCGCGCCTCGCGATCGACAAGGATGTCGACGTGGTCGGCGCCTCCAGCCTCGCCGCCGGTCACAAGAGCCTGGTGCCCGAGCTGATCGGCCGCCTGCGCGAGATGGGCCGGCCCGACATCAAGGTGGTCGTCGGCGGCGTCATCCCCGCCCAGGATTACGACATGCTGCGCGAAGCGGGGGTGCAGGCGATCTTCGGCCCCGGCACCAACCTCGTCGACGCCGCGGGCGAGGTGTTGAAATTGCTCGGCCACAACATGCCCCCGCTCGAGGAAGCCGCGGAATGAGCGGATGGCTTGTGATCGCGTCTGTCGCGCTGTCGGACAGCGCTCCACTCCCGCCAAGGTTTGATCCCGAAGGATGCGATCGGGTTGCGGAGAGCGCGAAGCGCGCAGGAAGCGATGTTGTAATTGATGGCAACCTCTACTGTGCATCCGCCGATGGCGATTGCGAGCTGACACCTGCAAGGATCATCGCCGGCAAGGCTCCACGACGGGTTGGCGAGCGTCCGATCCCGGTCCACATTCTCCGGAAAGAAGCGGACGACTTCAGCAACGATCTCCATGCGCAGAATCAGATTTCATTCTGCTACCCTCCCGCATTGTGGTTCCCATCCGAAGGACATTATCGCGGCAGATTTTATCTCCGTCAGGAGACCGGTCAGCGTTATCACATGGCATTCTATCCGCGCGTGAAGGAAAATTAATGCTCTCTGAGATCCTGGCCTCCATAGCGCACCCGCTCGAGGAAGCCGCCGAGTGAGCGATGTTCTAACCCCTCGTGCTCCTGCGAAAGCAGGAGCCCATGAGGACGGTGAGGCTGGGCTCCTGCTTTCGCAGGAGCACATTGTACAGACCGACTGGACCCGCGATGAAATCCGCGCGCTGTTCGATCTGCCCTTCCTCGGTCTCCTGTTCGAAGCGCAGCAGGTCCACCGCCGCTTCCACGCCCGCAACGAGGTGCAGCTCTCGACCCTTCTGTCGATCAAGACTGGCGGCTGTCCGGAGGATTGCGGCTATTGCAGCCAGTCGGCGCGCGCGAAGACGGGGCTCAAGGCCAACAAGCTGATGGACGTCGATGCGGTGCTCGCCGCCGCGGCGGAGGCGAAGGCGGCGGGGTCGGGACGCTTCTGCATGGGCGCGGCCTGGCGCGAGCCCAGGGACCGCGACATGGGCGCGCTTTGCACGATGGTCGCAGGGGTGAAGGCGATGGGCCTCGAAACGTGCATGACCCTCGGCATGCTGACCCAGGGCCAAGCCGCCCGCCTCGCCGAAGCGGGGCTCGATTACTACAACCACAATCTCGACACCTCGCCCGAACATTATGGGGCGGTGATCACCACCCGCAGCTACCAGGACCGACTCGACACGCTGGACCATGTCCGCGCCTCCGGCATGGCGGTCTGCTGCGGCGGCATCATCGGCATGGGCGAGAGCCGGGAGGACCGAGTCGGGTTCCTCCATGCGCTTGCGACCTTGCCCGCCCACCCCGAAAGCGTGCCGATCAACGCGCTCGTGCCGATCCGCGGCACGGTGCTCGGCGACATGCTGGCCGACACGCCGCTCGCGAAGATCGACGAGATCGAGTTCGTCCGCACAGTCGCCGTCGCGCGCATCCTGATGCCGCGGTCGATGGTGCGGCTGTCCGCGGGGAGAGAGTCGATGTCGGAGAGCACCCAGGCGCTCTGCTTCCTCGCCGGCGCGAACAGCATTTTCACCGGCGATAAGCTGCTCACCACCGGCAACGCCGGCGCCACCGCGGACGCGGCCTTGTTCGAGAAACTTGGGCTGAAGGCGATGACGAGCGAAGAACCGGCACGGGTGGCGGCGGAGTGAGCAAGGGCAGTGTCCCGGCGGAAGCCGGGACCCAGATCAGCGGCCGGACTGGACCCCGGCCTTCGCCGGGGTACAAGGGCGCGATGTTCAAGAAAATCCTGATCGCGAACCGGGGCGAGATCGCATGCCGCGTGATCCGCACCGCCAAGGCGATGGGGATCGCGACGGTCGCCGTCTATTCCGACGCCGATGCGAGAGCGCCGCATGTCCGGATGGCGGATGAGAGCGTGCGGCTGGGGCCGCCGCCGGCGAGCGAATCCTATCTCAATGCCGATCTGATCATCACCGCTTGCCGCGAGACCGGCGCGGACGCTGTCCATCCCGGCTACGGCTTCCTCTCGGAGCGCGAGAGCTTCGCCCGCGCGCTGGAGGAAGCGGGGATCGCCTTCATCGGGCCGCCGCCGAAGGCGATCGCGGCGATGGGCGACAAGATCGAATCGAAGAAGCTGGCGCGCGCGGCGGGGGTCCCTGTCGTTCCCGGCTTCGTCGGCGAGATATCCGACACCGACCATGCCGTCCGCATCGCCGGCGAGATCGGCTATCCGGTGATGATGAAGGCCTCGGCCGGCGGCGGCGGCAAGGGGATGCGGCTCGCCTGGTCCGAGACCGACGTGCGCGAGGGGTTCGAGGCGACCAGGCGCGAAGGCCTGGCGAGCTTCGGCGACGACCGCATCTTCATCGAGAAGTTCGTCGAGAATCCGCGCCATATCGAGATCCAGCTGATCGGCGACCGACAGGGCAATCTGATCTATCTCGGCGAGCGCGAATGCTCGGTCCAGCGCCGCCATCAAAAGGTGGTCGAGGAAGCGCCGTCGCCCTTCGTCACGCCGGAGATGCGCAAGGCGATGGGCGAGCAGGCGGTCGCGCTGGCCAAGGCGGTCGGCTATTTCTCGGCCGGCACGGTCGAGTTCATCGCCGGCGCCGACCGCGGCTTCTACTTCCTCGAGATGAACACCCGGCTCCAGGTCGAGCATCCGGTGACCGAGATGGTGACCGGTCTCGACCTTGTCGAATTGATGATCCGCATCGCCGCCGGCGAAGCCCTGCCCTTCGGCCAGGAAGAGGTGACCCTGACCGGCTGGGCGATCGAGAATCGCGTCTATGCGGAGGATCCCTATCGCGGCTTCCTGCCCTCGACCGGGCGCCTGGTTCGCTACCGGCCGCCGCACGAGATCCACGAGGAGGATGGCTGCACCCGGGTCGACGACGGCGTCGCCGAGGGCGGCGAGGTCAGCATGTTCTACGATCCGATGATCGCCAAATTGATCACCTGGGCGCCGACCCGGGAGGCGGCGATCGACCGGCAGGTCGATGCGCTCGACGGCTTCGTCGTCGACGGCATCGGCCACAATATCGACTTCCTCTCGGCGCTGATGCAGCATCCCCGCTTTCGCGAGGGGCGGCTCACCACCGGCTTCATCGCCGAGGAATATCCCGAAGGCTTTACCGGCGCGCCCGCCGACGACCTGCTCGTCCGCGACCTGGCGGTGATCGCCGCTTTGGCGGGCGCGGCGACCGACCTGCGCGCCTGCGCGATCAGCGGCCAGCTCGGCGCGCCGGTGCGGCCGCCCGAGCTTCGCGTCGTGCGGATCGACGGGCAGGAGCATCGGGTGCGGCTGGAGCCGTTCGAGGGGGGCCAGCTGGTCACCGTCGACGGCGACAATGGCGGCGAGCTGATTGGCCGCTGGCAGCCCGGCCAGCGGCTGTTCAAGGGCCGGATCGACGGCCGCGCCCGCACCGTCCAGATCGCCCGCCGCGGCCGGCGCTGGCGGCTGACGACGCGCGGCGCCAGCCATCTGGTCGACGTCTTCCCCGCCCACGTCGCCGAGCTCAGCCGGCACATGATCGAGAAAGTGCCGCCGGATCTTTCCAGATTCCTGCTCTGCCCGATGCCGGGCCTGCTGACCGCGCTCCATGTCGGCGAGGGCGACAAGGTTGAAGCCGGCCAGCCGCTCGCGGTGGTTGAGGCGATGAAGATGGAGAATATCCTGCGCGCCGAGAAAGCTGGAATGGTGAAGAAGGTTGACGCGAAGCCGGGCGAGAGCCTGGCCGTGGACGCGGTTATTTTAGAGTTCGAATAATTCTTATTCCTCCCCGGGACGGGGAGGGGGACCATGCGCAGCATGGTGGAGGGGGGCGAGCGCAGCGCGCCTAGAGCTGCGGGCCCCCTCCACCGCACTTCGTGCGGTCCCCCTCCCCGTCCGGGGGAGGATTATTTCGAAACACGCCCCTTCCTCCACCTTTCGGCTGACGATGGTCCCGCCACAGGCGCCGAGCAGCGACCGCGCGATGGACAGGCCGAGGCCGGAGCCGCCTTCGCCGCGGCGGGTGGTGTGGAAGGGGTCGAAGATCCGTTCCCGGT
>JAQGLF010000319.1 GCA_028293025.1 Alphaproteobacteria bacterium | reverse complement strand
GCGCGAAGAACGGAGTCCCGGTCGACGCCGTCCATGAGGTCAGCGTCCTCGACCCCTATTTCTATCACTGAGCCTGGCCACATTCAGGGGATTGCCTGCCTCGCTTAATCCTCCCTGCGGCCGCAGGCCGTGGGGAGGGGGACCGCGTGAAACGCGGTGGAGGGGCCAACTGACTCGGAGAAGCCCCTCCACCACCCTTCGGGTGGTCCCCCTCCCCATCCACTACGCGGACAGGGAGGACTGACAGCGCCGCCTCACCCCTCCTCCCGCACGATCTCCAGCCCTTCCGCCGAGTCCGGGGGCTGAAACCGGGAGGTGATGAGGTCGAATTGCGCGTCGGTGGCGGCGAAATCGTGCCGGCCTTCGGCGTTGCGGGCGCGGAGCCGTTTGCGGCAGATTTCGTCCGGAACGTCGAGCCAGTGGAGGACGGGCCGCGCCCCGGCGGCGTCGGCGATGCCTTTCATCCAGGCCCGGATCGCCTCGGTGTTGGCGAGGAAATCGAGCACCACGTCCACCCCCGCCTTCAGCAGATCGGCGACATGCTCGCCCATCGGCCCGCGCAGCTTCGCCGCCACCCGGACGTAATCCGCGACCTCCTTCATCTCGTCGCCGAACAGCCGCTTCAGCCAGTCGTCCTCGCCGATCAGCACCGTCCCCGGCGACCCCGCCAGCCGGGCGCACAAAGTCGACTTGCCCGCCGCGATCTTGCCGCAGACCAGATGCAGCGTCCCCGTCATTCTCACGCGCTCCTCGCTTTTGCCGGCCCGGGCTTTGCCGCTCCGCCGCCACAGGGTAGAACGCCCGTCCCCGTCCAAGCCAGAAAGATCCACCGATGATCCGCGTCTCCGCCTTCCGCTGGGTTCCGCCCTTCGCCCAGGGCCTCGTTCGCGACCTGCGCGTGCGCTGGGCGCTGGAGGAAGCGGGGCTTGCCTACGAGACCCTGCTGATCGGCTTCGAGGACCGGGGGACGCCCGATTATCGCGCGCTCCAGCCCTTCGGCCAGGTTCCCGCCTTCGAAGAGGAGGATGAGGGCGGCGACAGGCTGGCCCTGTTCGAATCCGGCGCGATCGTGCTCCACATCGCCGAGCGCTCCGAGGTCTTGCTGCCGCGCGACCCCGCCGCCCGCGCCCGCGCCATCCCGTGGATGTTCGCCGCGCTCAACTCGATCGAGCAGCACGTCCAGGCCTTCGCATTGGTCGCCGGCTTCCTCAAGGACGAGGAATGGGCGAAGCTGCGCCGTCCCTCCGCGCAGGAAATGGCCGAGAAACGGCTCGACGAGCTCGCCGCCCGCCTCGGCGAGCGCGAATGGCTGGACGATCGCTTCACCGCCGGCGACCTGCTGATGACGAGCGTGCTGCGCATCCTGCGCGGCACGGATCTGATCGCCGCGCGCCCGACCCTCGCCGCCTATCAGGCGCGGGGCGAGGCCCGCCCCGCCTTCCAGCGCGCCCTCGCCGCCCAGCTAGCGCCTTTCGCCGAGAACGCGCCGGCGGCTTAAGTTTGCCCGATTGCGTAATGAAACACCGTTCGGGCTGAGCTTGTCGAAGCCCTCCCTTTCGACCGCTGAAGAACAGAAGGGACGGCTTCGACAGGCTCAGCCCGAACGGAGTAAGTGGTTCAATGACGGCGACGGAATTTCGACCGCGTCGTCGCTACCCCCGGCGCACCCCTTCGTTCCTCCGCCGCAACCTTTCGCGGGGTCCGCGCATTGTCCGCCCGTCGATCCTCCATCGAAGGGAAATGACGAGATGCGTACCCCCCTGATTGCCGCCGCCCTGGCGTCCGTGACTTTGGCCGGCTGCACCACTTACGGCGACGGCTACGGTCCGCGCGACCGCTACGCCAATGGCTATGATTATGCCCGCGACTATCGCGACGGTTCCTACGAGCCCTATGCGCTCGGCCCGGACGACACGATCTATCGCGGCGGCGACGGCCGCTATTATTGCAAGCGGCACGACGGCACGGTCGGCCTGGTGGTCGGCGCGGGCGTCGGCGCGATATTGGGCAATGTGATCGCCCCGCGCGGCTCGAAGACCCTGGGCGCGATCCTCGGCGGCGCCGCCGGCGCGGCGGTCGGCGCGTCGGTCGACCGCGACGTAAGCTGCCGATAGGCTGAGCCGAACCCCGGAGCCCATTCCCCTCCCCTCTCCGGGTGGGGAATGGATTCAGCCGCGGCTTTCCGCCTGCGCGGCCTTGCGCTCGCGCCGCCGCCGCTCGAAGTCGCGCGTCGAGCGCCGCTGCGCGCGGGCTTCGCGCGACGCATGCCACCAGGCGGCGCCAAGGCCGGCGACGATCAGCAGCAGGAAGAAATAAGCGATGGCGTGACGATGGTCCATGAACAGGGGCCAATGCACGGCGCGCCCATTGGCTCCGTTGCGGTGCACAATTTAATCGGCCGCTCAGGCTGCGGCAACCTTTGCTGGGCCGCGCCCGTTCAGCCGCCGCAACCAGAGGAGGGGCAGTCATGACCATCACCCGCACCGCCAGCGCCCGCTATGACGGCCTCGGCCGGAACGGCAAGGGCAAGGTCTCGACCGGCTCCGGCGCGCTCTCCGACCAGCCCTATGATTTCGGCACCCGCTTCGGCGCCGAGCCCGGCACCAATCCCGAGGAGCTGATCGCCGCTGCCCATGCCGCCTGCTTCACCATGGCACTGGGCTTCGCGCTAGCGAAAGAGGGCTTCACCGACGGCACGCTCGAGACGAAGGCGAAGGTGTCGCTAGAACAGGAAGGCGAGGGCTTCCGCGTCACTCGCTCCGACCTCGACCTGGAGGCGAAGGTGGCCGGGATCGAGGAGGGGCGCTTCGGCGAGATCGCCCAGGAGGCCAAGGCGAATTGCCCGATCTCGAAGCTGCTCAAGGCCGAGATCGGCTTCGAATACCGGCTGAACGGGTGAGGCGGCTGGAGGGCTCCCACGCAATTCCCTCTCCCTTTGACGGGAGAGGATACGGAGCCTTGGCGGCTCTGCCGCTTAGGCGAAGTTGGTGAGGGTGACACGGGTCGAGGTTGTTCTCAGGTGCTGTCACCCTCACCCAGCTTCGCCTAAGCTCGCCGAAGAGGCTCGCTAAGGCTCCGCAACCATGCGGCGCTGGCTCGTCCCCCCGGGACGGGCCTTAGCCGCGCCGCATCCCCTCAAAGGGAGAGGGGAGTTGGGCTCGGATGAGAGAGCCTGGAACGCCGCGCCGCCCCTTCCGCTAATCCACGACGATCTCGCCGGTCATCCCGAACATCTGGTGGAAAGTGTGGGTGCATTTGAGCGGGTAATGGCCGGCGCGCGGCACCAGAGCGACGTCGCGGCTCTCATGGCCGCCGAGCTCGACGCGGCCGCGCGCGACCGCGCCGGGATTGCGCAGGGTCGCCGCGGCGAAGAATTCGCGGGCGGCGAAATCGTGGCCGCCGGACGCGACGTTGACGAGGTGGAGGACGACCGGCTGGCCGGCGCGCAGGTGGATCGATCTCGGCGTGTAGGAGAAGCTGGCGAGCTTCACCTCGACGCGGGATGCGCCGCTCCAGTCGGGCTGGGCCGCGGCCGGGGCGGCGAATGCGGCCGATGCGGCGGCGAGGAGACAAAGAGCAAGACGGGACATGGACACCTCCTTCTTCCCCTGCGGGCAGCGAAATAGCATCACGGGGGGCGCTTCGGAAACTCAGCCTTCGACGATCACCTCGCTCTTCAGCGAATTGGCGATGAAGCAGCGCTCATGCGCCTCGTGGTGGAGCCGGGCGAGAATCGCTTCGTCCGGGGCGTCGCCGTCGAACGTGATGCGTGGGCGAAGAACGATGCGGGCGATGGCGGTGCGGCCGTCGAGCTTGCCCATGATGCCGCGCGCCTCGTCGCGATAGTCGGCGACGGCGAGCCCGGCGCGCTGGGCGAGATCCAGGAACCAGAGCATGTGGCAGGCGGCCGTCGCAGCGACCAGCAGTTCCTCGGGATCGACGCCGGCCGGGTCGGCCATCGGCACCGGCACGACCTGCGGCGAGGCCGAGCCCGCGATCTCGGCGCCGCCGTCGAAGGCGATATTGTGGACGCGGCTGTAGCGGCCGTCGCGAAAATGGCCGTCCGAACGCCATTCGACCGTGGCGACATGCTCGCTCATCGGCTCAGGCCGCGTTCTTCTGGAGAAAGCCGCGCTCGCGCTCGATCCACGGCGCGAAGCTCGGGCGGGCGAGGATCGCGCCGACATAAGCGGCGGTGCGCGGGTGACGCGATTTGTCCGGTTCGATCTCCATATGGGCGAGATTGGCGAAGGGGCTGGCGACGGCGATGTCGGCGAGGGTGATCGAGTCGCCGACCAGGAAATTGCCGGCGTCCGGCACCACCCGTTCGAGATAATCGAGGAGCGGCGGCAATTCCTCCCGCTCCGCCTTGTCGGCGGCGTCGAGATCGCCCTCGCGGCCGAGGAAGAGCGGCGCCACCACCCGGTTGAAGAACATCTTGCCGCCGCAGCTGGTGAGGATCGTGTCGGCGAATTCGTCGTACCAGATGGTCCGCGCCCGCGCCTTGGGCTCGGCCGGGATCAGGGCGGGGTTCGGGAATTTGGCTTCGAGATAATGAATGATCGCCGAGCTGTCGGAGATGGCGAAATCGCCGTCGCGAAAGCCCGGGATCTTGCGGAACGGGCTCGCCTCGAGGAAGCCCGGATCGTCCGAGCCGAGACCGAGCGGCCGATGCTCGAGCTCGATCCCCTTTTCGGCACCGTAAGCGAGGACCTTGCGGACGTAGGGCGACAAGGACGCACCGTAGACGATCATCCAGACCTCCCCTTTAAGTTTCGTTTCGCCACCTGAACCTTTGCCTTGCTCAAGGCAAGCCGCCGAAGCGAACGCCGATCCACAAGGTGCGCGGCGTCGCCCGCTCGACGATGCCGTCGCCGCTGACCCCGGCGGCGACCTGCTTGTCGGCGAGATTCTCCGCCCGCGCCTCCACTGCCAAGCGCCGCCCGACCGGCACCAGCAGAGCGGCGTCGAGGGTGACGGCGCCGGGCAGAAGCTGGCGGTTGAGGTCGTCCTCATATTGCCCGCTCACATAGCGCGCCGTGACCGAGCCCTCCAGCCGGCTGCGGCCATGCCAGGCGAGGGTGGCCGCGCCGCTCTGCCGCGGCGTCTGGGCGGGGCGGAGGCCGGCGAGCGGCGCGGCGGAGCCGCTCGCGCGCACTTTCGCGTCGGTCCACGACCAGCCGCCGCTCAGGGTCCAGGTGCCGAAAGCGAGGCGGCCGTCCAGCTCGACGCCGCGGACGCCGATCGCGTCGACATTCTCGCGTTCCCGGAAGGCGCCGCCCGCGGCGACGAAGCCGACGATCGGGAAAGTCCCCGGACCGGCGCCGAGCGTCACATTGGCGATCGCATCCTCGAGCCGGTTGTCGAAGATCGTGACTCCGATCCGCATCGCCCGCGCCGGCCGCCAGTCGAGCCCCGCCTCCACCCCCTTCATCCGCTCCGGCTTGAGCAAAGCGTTGTTGGCGGTGGCGTCGGTGCCGACCCGGAACGGCCGGTAGAGCTCGTTCAGCGTCGGCAGCCGCCAGCCGAGATAGGCGGCGGTGCGCAGGGTGATGCCCGGGATCGGCTTCCAGGCGAGGCCGCCGCGGCCGGTCGGCCGCCAGCCGGCGCGGTCGGGGAAGGCGAGATCGGTGAGCGGCGCGCCGGTGGCCAATACCCGCTCGCGCAGGAAGCCGTCGGCGATGGTCCAGCGGTCGAGCCGGCCGCCCAGAGTGGCGGTGACATTGCCGGCGGTCCAGCTCCCCTCGGCGAAGGCGCCGAGCGTATCGGTGCGGCCGCCGGCGGCGCGGTTGCGGGTGCCGGCGCCGGCGACGAAGGCGAAGAATTCGTCCGTCTCGCCCTCGGTCCGGCGCCAGTCGCCGCCCAGCCGCAACTCCAGCGCGCGGCCGATGTCGGGCCGCAGCTCGAAGCGGGCGCCGAGACCGGTCGCGGGCACGCTGTACTGGAGCGAGGTGCGGGTCGCGATCGTGCGCGCCGCATTCACGCTGGCGAAGCTGTTGGTGAAGTCGCGGGTCTGGACATAGGCCAGCGCGCTCCAGCGGGACCCGACCAGCCGCAGCGAGCCGTCGGCGCCGGTGGTGCCGATGCCGCTATAGGCCGTGCCGCGCTCGCGCCTGTCGCGGAAGGCGAGCGCGTTCGCCTGCAGCTCGACGCCGCCGGGGAGCGGCGCCACTGCGCGGACGGTGAGGCTCGCCTGCTCGTAAGGGGATGGGCGGTCGGCGGGGCCGCGCTGCGCCGCGACGATCGGGATGAAGCCGTCGCCGCGCGCATAGGCGCCGCTGATGGTGAGGAAGCCGGCGCCGAGCCGCTCGGCCAGGCCGGCATGGGCGTCGACGCTGTCGCGGCTGCCGTAAGCGAGGCTCCCGCTGACCCCGTCCAGCACGTCAGACCCCGCGCTTTCCAGCTCGATCGTGCCGGCGAGGGCGCCGGCGCCGTAAATGCCGCTGCCGCCGCCGCGCGTCACCCGCACCGCGCCGAGGCGCTGCGGATCGTAGGCCGGCCAGCTCACCCACCCGCCGAACGGGTCGGTCTGCGGCACGCCGTCGAGGATCAGGAGGGCCCGGCTCGAGGCATTGCCGCCGAGTGCACGCAGGGTCGCGCCCTGGCTGGTCGGATTGGCCGAGCGGGCGTCGGAGCGACGGAAGAGCTGGAAGCCGGGCACGGCGAGCAGCACGTCCTCGAGCCGGTCCGAGGCCGAGGCGGCGAGCTGGTCGCGGCCGATCAGCACCGTGTCGTAG
Source organism: Alphaproteobacteria bacterium (assembly GCA_028293025.1). Classification (GTDB taxonomy): domain Bacteria; phylum Pseudomonadota; class Alphaproteobacteria; order Sphingomonadales; family Sphingomonadaceae; genus Allosphingosinicella. The sequence continues at coordinate 3,290 of JAQGLF010000319.1, read as the reverse complement.
ACCGCGTCGCCCGCCCCGGCACGCAGGCCGCGGCCGGTGACGACGATGACCGCGTCGGTCGCGCGGTCATCCTGCTGCGCCAGCACGGGCGCCGCGCTGGTCAGCAGAAAAAGGGGCAGAAGCAGCCGGCACATCACGCCGCCGCTCCTACCCCCGCGCCTTCCGAAAGAAAGTGAATTCGGGGCCAGCTGCACCGTTCCCCGGCGCAAGCCGGGGTCCAGTCTCTTGCCGCCTCGCCGCTGGACCCCGGCTTTCGCCGGGGAACAACGAAGAATTAGACGAGGACGCGGACCAGTCTTACCGCGACGCCCGGCGCTTGGCGCGCTGGCTGCGCGGCGGGCTGTGCGGATGCGACGGACGGGCGCGGTGACGCGGGGCCGGGCGGTGGCCGCGCGGGCGCTCTTCGCGCTCGCGGACCGTCTCCGCCGGCCGCGCCGCCTTCAGGCGCGCCGCCTCGGCGATGAAGCCTTCCGGCAGCGGCACCGGGATCGGCTTCTGCTTGGTCAATTTCTCGATGTCGCGCAGGTAAGGTCGCTCGTCGTCCGCGCAGAAGGCGATGGCGACGCCCGCCGCGCCGGCGCGCGCGGTGCGGCCGATGCGGTGGACATATTGCTCCGCCACGTTCGGCAGATCGAAATTGACGACGTGGCTGACGCCGGTGACGTCGATGCCGCGCGCGGCGATGTCGGTGGCGACCAGGATCGGCACCTTGCCGGCCTTGAAGTCGGCGAGCGCGCGCTCGCGCTGCGGCTGGCTCTTATTGCCGTGGATCGCGCCGGCGGCGATGCCGGCCTGGCCGAGCTGGCGGACGATACGGTCGGCGCCATGCTTGGTGCGCGAGAAGACGAGCACCCGGTCCATCGAGCCCTTCGGCCCGAAGCCGACGCGAAGCATGATGGTGAGCAGAGCCGGCTTTTCGGGCTGCGTGACGAAGCTCACATATTGGTCGACCCGCTCGACGGTCGAGGCGGCCGGGGTCACCGCGACCTCGACCGGATCGGTGAGGAAGCGGTCGGCCAGCTCGCGGATCGTCTTCGGCATGGTCGCCGAGAAGAACAGGGTCTGCCGCTTGGCGGGCAGCAGCCGCACGATCTGCTTCAGCGCATGGATGAAGCCCAGATCGAGCATCTGGTCGGCCTCGTCGAGGACGAGGATCTCGACCGAGCGCAGGTCGAGCGCGCCCTGCTCGATCAGGTCGATCAGGCGGCCGGGCGTGGCGACGAGGATGTCGACGCCGCGGTCGAGGTCGCGCCGGTTCTTGCCGAGCGAGGTGCCGCCGAAGACGGTGGCGACGCTCATCCTGGCGAAACGCGCATATTCGCGGGCGCTGTCGGCGATCTGCGAGGCGAGCTCGCGCGTCGGCGCCAGCACCAGCATCCGGCAATTGCGCGGCAAGGGCCGCTTCTTCGACGCGGTCAGCCGGTCGATCGAGGGCAGCATGAAGGCGGCGGTCTTGCCGGTGCCGGTCTGGGCGATGCCGAGCAGATCGCGGCCCTGGAGCAGGATCGGGATCGCGCGCGCCTGGATCGGCGTGGCGACGCTATATTCCTTCAGCGCGAGCGCCTGAAGGACGGGCTGCGACAGCCCGAGGGTTTCGAATGACATGTGTAACTCACTGCATAAGCGGCGCCCGCGCATGCCGAAAGGGCGCGCGGACGCGGCGGGTTCTGCTGACCCGCGTGAAAAGGGAAAGCCTTGGAATTCACGAAGCGGAGCCGGGGCGCTTTTGCGCCTGTTCACGCTGCAATGGCGCTTCGCTGAGACGGATATAGGGGCGAAGGCTTAAGAAATCAAATCGCGCAGTGCCACCTTCAGTCCTCCCTGCTGCCGCAGGCCGTGGGGAGCGGGACCGCTTGAAACGCGGTGGAGCGGCCGGCGGACTGGGAGACGCCCCTCCACCACCCTTCGGGTGGTCCCCCTCCCCATCCGCTTCGCGGACAGGGAGGACTTTTAGCCTAATGTCCCGTGAAGACCTCTTTCGGCAGCATCACGTGGACGCCCTTGTTGCGGTCGACCAGCTCGGTGATCTCGACGTCGCCGGAGACGCTGATCAGCATATAGGCGTCGTCGCGCGTCATGTGCCGTTCGGCGACGAGGAAATCGATCATATTCCGCAGCGCCTTGCGGGTGGCGTTGCTCAGATCGTCGTCGAAGCCCATCGCGATATAATGGGTCGGAGTCTCGGCGCGGGGATAGGGGCTCGTCTCGCCTTTGTGCAGGATGAATTGCAGCGTGCCGACCAGCGAGGTCTCGAGCGCGGTGATATCGACCTCGCCATTGCCCTGGCCGGCATGGCCGTCGCCGATTTCGAACAGGGCGCCGGGGGCGAAGACGGGCAGGAACAGGCGGATGCCGGCGACCAGGGCCTTGTCGTCCATGTTGCCGCCGATGATCGTCGGCGGCGCGCTGTCGTAGCGGCCGAAGGCAGGCGGCGGCGCCACCCCCATCGAGCCGAAGAAGGGATGGAGCGGCACTTCGATGCCGGGGCCGAAATTGGCGACCATGCGCCTGCGGTCGAGCGGGATGATCCGGAACTTCGCATAGGGGAAATCGTCGGTGAGGAAGCCGGCGCCGTAGCGGAAGGCGTTATAGGCATAAGGGATGGCGAGATCGATCTTCTCGATCCGGATCTCCAGCGTGTCGCCGGGCTCGGCGCCTTCGATATAGACCGGGCCGGTGAGGATATGGCCGCCCGGCCCCCGCTCGCCGGGAGGCACTTTGGCGAACACGTCGCGGAGGCTCGCCTCGACGTCGGCCGGGGGAAGCCCTCCCTTTTCGAGCGCCGTCGGGCTGCTGGTGATGAGGGTATGGAACACCACCGTGTCGCCCGACCGGATGCGAAGCACGGGCGCCGACGTGGCGTCGTAATGGCCCCAGGCCACCGTCGTCGGCGTCGCCTGCAGCGTGTAGGTGGCGGCCGATGCTGCCGAAGCCGCCGCCAGGCCAAGCATCGCCGCCGCGCCACATATCCCTGTCGAAAATCCGCGCTTGCTCATCGCCGCAACCTCCCTGTCGCGCCTTGATAGGAGCGGCGGGGCGACGGTGTCGAGCAGCCTCAGCGGCCGATCGTCAGGACGCCCTTCATTCCCGGATGATATTTGCAGGAGAAGGGGATCGGGCCCGCCCTGCGCAGGATGACGCCGCCGCTCTGCCCCGGCTGCAGGTCGATCTCGAAGCTGTGGTCGATCGCGGTCGCTGTGTGGCGAAACAAATCGTGATTGACCCACAGAATGCGGTCGCCCGGGTGCAGCCCCGCTGGCGCCGGCGCGAACTTCATGTTCTTAATCTCG
>JAQGLF010000098.1 GCA_028293025.1 Alphaproteobacteria bacterium | reverse complement strand
CGAAGCTGATGCTGACACGCCGGCCGGTCAGCAGCCGCTCCAGCCCGTCCAGGTCGAGCGGCCCGACCCCGGTCGAGGCGAGCACCGGCGCCATCCAGGCGAGCGACTTGCGGGCCGGGGACAGGCCCGAAATGCCGCTGCCGAAGCGCAATTCGACGTTGACCGAGCCCTTCTCGTAATCGGTCTGCTTGAAGACCAGGGTCGATCCGTTGGCGAAGCCGACGATGGTGGCGTCGAGATCGTCGATATGCCGGCGCGACACTTCCCGCCCGGGCTCGCCGAGCGGCGGCAAGTCGGTCATGCTCACCGCCCGGTCCGCCGGCCGCGGCGCCGGCGGCGCCTTCTCGGCGGCGGCGAGGGCCGGCCCCACGCCGGTCACCGGCTGCGGCGCGAGCAGCACCATGCGCGGCCCGGTGCCTTCGAACAGGCCGCGCATCGCCGCCTCGACCGCGGCGGGAGTCATTTTCGGGGCCAGCTCCTCCAGCAGGGCCAAAGTCTGCCTTGTGCCGGTGACGATGCCGTTATCGTCGATCGCCTCGACCAGCCGCGACGCCCGTTGCTGCGAACGGATCGTCGCCTCGCCCTCGACATTGGCGAGGGCGGCGGCGCGGATGTTCTTCAGCTCGCGCGCGATCTCCGCGTCGCTCGGCGGCGTGGCGCGGGCATCGGCGACGATGCCGAAGGCCTGGTTCAGCGCCTCCTGCCAGCGGCCTTCGCGCGCCATCACCTGCAGCTGGGTATAATCGGCGATATGGGTCGAGCGGTCGGCGCTCACCGAGGCGCTGAGGAAGGCGCCGTCGGTCCGCGCCTTCGCCTCCAGCCTGCGGTTGAGGATGCGGCGCGCGATCACCCGGGCGAGATCGATCTCCTCCGTCACCTTGGTATGCGGCATCGGCCGATAGGGCCGCACCCAGCCGAGCGTGGCGAGATGCGGCGCGCCGGCATAAGCGAGCAGGGCCGTCGGCGCCTTCACTTTGGCGATGCGGCCGTAATTGGGCTCGCGCGGCGCTGGACCGGTGCCCCGCCAGCCGCCGAAGCGCTCGGCGATCAGCGCCTCCATCGATGCCGGGTCGGCATCGCCGACCATCACCAGGGTCGCCCGTTCGGGCCGGTACCAGCGCTCGTAAAAGGCCCTGAGCCCGACCGGTGTCGCCGCCTTCAGCGTCGCTTCGGTGCCGATCGTGTTGCGGTCGGAGAAGGTGAGGCCGGCGTAGAAGAGGGTGCGGGTGAGGTCGCCGAGCTCCACCGACAATTCGGTGCGGCGGCCGAATTCGGCGAGGACGACGCCGCGCTCGGCATCGAAGATCTTCGGATCGAAAGTGGCGGTGTCGGCCATCCCGGCGAGCAGCTTCAGGCTGGTGTCGAGCGAGGCATGGTCGGCATGGGGCAGATCGAGCTGGAAGACGGTCTGGGTCGGCTGGGTGGCGGCATTGGTGTCCGAGCCGAAGCTGGCGCCGAGCCGCTGCCAGGTCTCCCGCGCCTCGCCGTCCCCGGAGGCGGCGGTGCCGCGGAACACCATATGCTCGATGAAATGGGCCCAGCCTTTCTCCTCGTCCCGCTCCATCAGCGAGCCGACGTCCATCCTCAGGCGGATCGACACCTGTCCCGCCGGCAAGGGATTGCGGCGCACCGCATAATGCAGGCCGTTGGGCAGGGTGCCGAAAATCCAGGCGGGGTCGGGCTGGATGTCGGAGCCCCGGTAGAACCAGTTGGCGTCGCCGGTCGCCTGCGCCGGCACGGCGAAGAGGATCAGCAAAGCGAGGAGGCAGCGTCGGAGGAGGAACATGGGATCCTGGGAGAAGAGGAAGCGAAGGGCCCGCATAGCGGCCGCTTCCTGGAAAGGGGAGGGGCGGGAGAAGCTTCGTCCGTCTCTCCGGCTTGACTCTTGCTGAATGGAGGAGGAACATAAAAGGAACAAAAGAGTCGTTCCGCTGATGCTTATCCACCCCGCCTGTCCCGACCGGCTGGCCGCCCTTCGCGCGGAGGTGAGGGTGCTCGAATCCTCGGGGGCGGCACGCGGCGGCGAGATCCTGCCCTTCGGCATCGACGCGGTCGATTCGCGCCTCGCCGGCGGCGGCCTCGCCGCCGCGGCGCTGCACGAGGCGACGGGCGACCGGCCGAATCTTGCCGACGACGCGGCCGCGACCTTGTTCGTCGCCGCCGTCGCCGCCCGCCGTCCCGGGCCCGTGCTCTGGGCGCTCGCCCGCCGCGACCTGTTCGCGCCCGGCCTCGCTCTCGCCGGCCTTGCGCCCGACCGGATCCTCTATGCCGAATGCGGCAGCAACGAGGACGTGCTGGCGGTGATGGAGGAGGGTCTGCGCCATGGTGGCCTCGCTGCAGTCATGGGCGAGGTCTCGCGCGTCGCCATGGCCTCCACCCGCCGCCTCCAGCTCGCCGCCGAGGAGAGCGGGACGATGGCGCTGATGCTGAAGCGCTGGCGGCGCAGCGGAGAGGATCCGCTGAGCGCGCCGTCCGCGGCGATGACCCGCTGGCGTATCGCCTCGGCGCCTTCGGCAGCTTTGCCCGTCGCCGGCGTGGGCCGCCCCCGCTGGCGCCTCATTCTCGCCCGCCAGCGCGGCGGCGAGCCCCACCACTGGATCATGGAGGGCCCCGATGGCCAGGGTCGTCTCGCTCTATTTGCCGAACCTCAGCACCGACCGGATCAGGCGGCGCGAGCGGCCTGAAAATCCTCCCCGGAACGGGGAGGGGGACCAGCCGCAGGCTGGTGGAGGGGGCCCTGACGCGGCGCAAAGCCCCCTCCACCGCACTTCGTGCGGTCCCCCTCCCCGTTCCGGGGAGGAGCAAAATCGCAGCGCCACCCGCAACAGCCACTGGCGGCCCGGCGCGCGCTGGGCACGGGAGATTGGGTGGAGCGGAGCCGCGGGAGGGCGCCGGCCCGCCGCCGGCCCGCCGCTCGTCACCGTCCGCAAGATCGGCAACCGGGTGGAGATCGACGCGGCCTGTCCCGCCGCCCGCGCGCTCGGCTTCCGTCCCGGCATGCCGCTCGCCACCGCCCGCGCCTTGTTCGCCGCTCTCGACGTGCGCGAGGCCGATCCTGACGGCGACCGGGTCTTTCTGGCCCGCCTCGCGCTGTTCGCCGCCCGTCGCTGGACGCCGCGCGCCGCCGTCTGCGGCGCCGACGGGCTGTGGCTCGACCTCGACGGCGTCGCCCATCTGTTCGGCGGCGAGAGGCGGATGTGCGAGCGCATCCGCTTGTTCTGCGCGCGCCTCGGCCTCGCCGCCCGCATCGCCGTCGCCGGCACCGCCGGCGCCGCGCACGCTTTCGCCCGCTACGGCGCCGATCCGGTCACCCTCTGCCCGGCCGGCGGCGAAGCCGAAGCCGCCGCCTCCCTGCCGCTTGCCGCCCTCCGCCTCGACGAGGAGGCCCTCGCCAATGCCCGCCGCCTCGGCATCGAGCGGATCGGCGAACTTTTCGACATGCCGCGCGGGCCGCTCCGCCGCCGTTTCGGCGAGGACTTCCTCCTCCGCCTCGACCAGGCGCTCGGCCGCGCCGCCGAGCCTTTCGATCCGATCGTCCCGGAAGAGAAGCCGGCCGCCATCCTCCGTTTCGCCGAACCGATCGCTACCGCCGAAGCGATCGGCGAGACCCTCGCTCTGCTGACGGCGCGCCTCGTCGACCGGCTGGCGAAGCGATCTTTGGGCGTCCGCCGCCTCACTTTGCTTTGCCAGCGCATCGACGGCGAAGTGCTGCGCGAGGCGATCGGCACCGCCCGCCCGACCCGCGATGCCGATCATCTGACTCGCCTGATGGCGGCCCGGATCGAGAAGATCGAGCCCGGCTTCGGCATCGAGGCGATGCGCCTCGTCGCCGAGCGGGTCGAGCCCCTCGCCCCTCGCCAGCTTTCCGGCGCGCCGCCCGCCGCCGACCTTGCCCCGCTGGTCGACCGCCTCGCCGGCCGCCTCGGCC
>JAQGLF010000315.1 GCA_028293025.1 Alphaproteobacteria bacterium | reverse complement strand
CGCGAAGTGCCGGAGGCGATCTCCAAGGCGACCGCGGCGGCCAAGAAGCACATGGTCCGCGTTCCGCTGAAGGAAGGCCGCACGCTGCATCATGACGGCAACGGCCATTTCGGCGCGGGCCGCGTGACGCTGCGCTCGGCGCCGCAGGGCACCGGCATCATCGCCGGCGGTCCGATGCGCGCCGTGTTCGAAAGCCTGGGCGTCGCCGACGTGGTGACCAAGTCGGTCGGCACGTCGAACCCCTACAACATGATCCGTGCGACCTTCGAGGCGCTGGGCGACCAGACTTCGCCGAAGGCGGTGGCACAGCGGCGCGGCAAGAAGATCGCCGACCTGCTCGGCCGTGGCGGTTCTGCGACCGCCGAGGCCGATGCCGCAGCGATCGCGGAGTAAGATAGATGGCTACGATCAAGATCACGCAGACCGGCTCGCCGATCCGCCGCGAAAAGAGCCAGCGTGCGACGCTGGTCGGCCTGGGGCTCAACAAGATGCACCGGACCGTCGAGTTGCAGGACACGCCCGATGTCCGCGGCATGATCCGCAAGGTCGCTCACATGGTGAGCGTCGGCGAGTAACGCTCTAGCCCTCTCCCGCGTGCGGGAGAGGGTTGGGTGAGGGTCTTCTTCCTTCTTCTATCGATAGGAATAGAAGGCAGAAGACCCTCATCCCAACCTTCTCCCGCAAGCGGGAGAAGGAGCGCTCCGGCGCGGGTCTCCTTCCCCCTCTCCCGCTCGCGGGAGAGGGCAGGGTGAGAGCCTTCCTTCTTCACTTCCAGACTGTGCACCGTCACCCGCCGAGGCTTCATCGCCACTTCAGCACCCGCACGCGCCAGAGCGTAGGCCCGCTTCCCCTCCACCTTCAGCGCGGAATAAACCGGCGGCACCTGCTCGATCGCGCCCATGAAGCGGGGCAGCACCGCCTCCACCTCAGTGAGCGTCGGCCGCACCTCCGACCGCGCCGTCACCGCGCCTTCCGCGTCGAGTGTGTCGGTCTCGGCCCCGAAGGCGATGGTGAATTCGTAGACCTTGTCCGCATCCAGCATGCGGCCCGACAGCTTGGTCGCCTCGCCGAGCGCGATCGGCAGCACCCCGCTCGCCAAGGGATCGAGGGTGCCGCCATGGCCGACCTTCACCTTCGGATAGCCGCCCTCGCGCAGCGCGCGCTTCACCGCCGAGACGATTTGCGTCGAGCCGGGCCCCACCGGCTTGTCGATCACCAGCCAGCCATGCATCAGCGTTTCGCGGCGACGGAATCGGCGAGCGCGAAGCGGAGCTGGCGGAGCTCCGCCTCCTTCAGCCGCTCCATGAAATGACGGCGGCAGAGCGCCACATAACGGTCATTGCCGCCGATCTCGGTCTGGGCGCCGGCGCGGAGCGCCCGCCCCTCTTCGTCAACGCGCAGGTTCATCGTCGCCTTGCGCCCGCACTCGCAGACCGCCTTCAGCTCGACGAGCTTGTCGGCCAGCGCCAGGAGGGTCGCGCTTCCTTCGAACAGATTGCCCTGGAAGTCGGTGCGCAGGCCGTAGCAGAGCACCGGCACGTCGAGCTCGTCGCAGACGGAGGCGAGCTGGAGTACGTGATCCCTGCTGAGGAACTGCGCCTCGTCGACCAGCACGCAGTGGACCGGCTGCTTCCTCAGCGCAGCCTCGATCTCCGCGCGAAGATCGGAGGTCGGCTCGAAGGTGTTCGCCTGGGCGGTGATGCCGATGCGGCTGTCGATGATGCCGCGGCCCGAGCGGTCGTGGATGGATGCGGTGTAGAGGATCGTCCCCATGCCCCGCTCGCGATAGTTGAAGTCGGTCTGCAGCAGCACCGTCGATTTACCCGCGTTCATCGACGCATAATAGAAATAGAGCTTGGCCATCGCCGCCGATCCTAATGGAAGCCGGGCAGCATCGCGCCGGTCAGCCAATCGACGGGCGGCCGCACCACCCGGTCGACGATATCCATGCCGGGGAAAACCTCCGGCAACAGGAAGAGCAGGACAACGAGCAGCAGGAAACCGTAACGCCGGAGCTTGGCATAATGCACCGCCACCCGCCGCGGCAGCAGCCCCTCGACGACATGGCCGCCGTCGAACGGTGGGATCGGCAGCATGTTGAAGACGGCGAGAAAGATGTTGATCGCGACGAAATTGAGCAGGTTGAGCATGAGGAAAAGCCAGGCAAGGCCCGATCCCGGACGGATGAGCAATGCGCCGAGGAGGAGCGCGCCAATGACGGCGAGGAGCAGGTTCATGCCCGGGCCCGCCAGCGCCACCAGGATCATGTGCAGCCGCGGGTTGCGCATCCGCCGCGCGACCACCGGCACCGGTTTGGCCCAACCGAAGACCGGTGCACCCGCCACGGCCAGGACGAGCGGCAAGGCGATCGTGCCGACCGGATCGATGTGACGCAGGGGATTGAGGCTGAGCCGGCCCTTCCGCCGCGCGGTCGGATCTCCGAAAGCGTTCGCGGCCCAGCCGTGGGCGATTTCGTGAAGAACGATCGCGAAGACCAGCGGGATCAGCCAGGTCGCCACTCGAAACACGATATTGTCAGGCGACACCCGACTTCCCTCCCCATTCCCGGCTCAGGATGGAGAAGAGCACGGTGTCGCGGACATGACCAGTCCATGTGATGCGTTCGGCCCGGATCACCCCCTCCCGCACCGCGCCGAGCTTGGCCATCGCCGCCTGCGAGCGGGCGTTGCGGCGGTCGACGCGGAACTCGATGCGGCGGAAGCCGCGGTCGATGGCGCGGCCGATCATCAGATCCTTGACCCGCCGGTTGAAGCCGGTGCCGCGCAGTCTCGGCACATAATAAGTATTGCCGATCTCGATCACGCCCCGGTCCGCATCGATGCCGAGATAGGCGCTCATCCCGGCCAGTTCCCCGCCGTCGAAGATGGCGAAGGCCTGGCCGTCCGGCCGGGACGTCAACCGGTCGAAGCTGGCATCGAAATGGTCGGGATCGTAGGAGATTGCGTAGATCGGCCAGATTTCGAGATCCTCGGCGCAGGCCGCCTTCAGAGCGGCGCGATGCCCCTCGGCCAGCGGATCGAGCCGCAAATCGCCGTCGGACATCGGATCGCCGAGCGTCACGCCTCCTCGTCCGTCCCCAGATCCTGCGCCACCTTCGGGGCGCGAAGCAAAGCGTCGATATGGCTGCCTTCGTCGAAGCTCCGGTCCGCAAGGAACTTCAGCTTGGCCGCATATCTGGTGTTCACGCGCGCCGCGACCGAGCGCTGGAGGAAGGCGGTGTGGGTCCTCAGCGCCTTCAGCACGATCTCTTCCTCCTGGCCGAGCAGGGGCTTTACGAACGCGGTGGCGTGGCGGAGATCGGGCGACATCCGCACCTCGGTGACCGAGACGAGATGGCTGGCGAGCACGTCGTCATGAACGTCGCCCCGCATCAATATGTCGGACAAGGCATGGCGCACCTGCTCGCCGACGCGGAGCAGGCGGACCGACTTGCCTTCAGGGGTTTCGTTGCGCTGCATGATCAACTCTCAACTCCCTCCCCTCGATGGGGAGGGATGGCGAGGGGTGGGGCTGGACGAAAAGCGACAGCCTTCACGAACCTCACCCCCACCCAGCCCTCCCCCATCGAGGGGGAGGGCTTTTCGGTCACAAAGTCCGCGCCCGCTCCTCGACCTCGAACACCTCGAGGTGGTCGCCCGGCTTGATGTCGTTCGTGTCGGCGAGAAGCACGCCGCATTCGAGGCCGGCCCGCACTTCGGCGATGTCGTCCTTGAACCGCCGCAGCGAGGAGATGGTGGTCTTGGAGACGATGACGTCCTCGCGGGTGAGCCGCGCGTGCAGGCCCTTGCGCAGGACGCCTTCGAGCACCAGAAGACCGGCCGCCTTGTCCTTCTTGCCCGCCGGGAAGACCTCCTTGACCTCGGCGCGGCCGACCACCGTCTCGATGATCTCGGGCCCGAGCTCGCCCGCCATCGCCTGCTTCACCCAGTCGGTGAGGTGGTAGATGACGTCGTAATAGCGGAACTCGACTTTTTGCCGCTCGGCGATCTCGCGCGCCTTGGCGTTGGGGCGGACGTTGAAGCCGATGATCGGCGCCTTCGACGCGCTGGCGAGGACGACGTCGCTCTCGGTGATGCCGCCGACGCCGGCATGAAGCACCCGCGCCTTGATGTCCTCGGTCGAGATCCGGTTGACCGCGTTGACGATCGCCTCGACCGAGCCCTGGACGTCGGCCTTGATGACGAGCGGGAACTCCTGCGCCTGGCCGGCGCGGGAGGCGAACATGTTCTCGAGGTTGATCGGCGCGCTGGTCGTCCGCTTGCGGTCGAGCAGGGTCTGGCGATATTCGGCGACCTCGCGGGAGCGGGCCTCGTTCTCGACCACCGTTAGGGTATCGCCGGCGGAGGGGACGCCGGAGAGGCCGAGCACCTCGACCGGGACGGACGGACCCGCTTCCTTCACCTGGCGGCCTTTGTCGTCGATCATCGCGCGGACCTTGCCGCTGATCGCGCCGACGACGAAGATGTCGCCGACCTTGAGCGAGCCGCGCTGGACCAGCATGGTCGCCAGCGGACCGCGGCCCTTGTCGAGCCTGGCTTCGATCACCGCGCCCTCGGCGGGCCGGTCGGGATTCGCCTTCAGCTCGAGCAGTTCGGCCTGGAGGGCGATCGCCTCCAGCAGGCCTTCGAGATTGGTCTTCTTCAGCGCCGAGACTTCGACGTCCTGGACGTCGCCGCCCATGTCCTCGACGATGACCTCGTGCTGGAGCAGCTCCTCGCGCACTTTCTGCGGATTGGCGCCCGGCTTGTCGATCTTGTTGATGGCGACGATCATCGGCACGCCGGCGGCCTTGGTATGGTTGATCGCTTCGATCGTCTGCGGCCGCAAGCCGTCATCGGCCGCCACCACCAGCACGACGATGTCGGTGACGTTGGCGCCGCGGGCGCGCATCTCGCTGAAGGCCTCGTGGCCCGGCGTGTCGAGGAAGGTGATCTTCGACTTGTCGGGCAACGCCACCTGATAGGCGCCGATATGCTGGGTGATGCCGCCCGCCTCGCCGGCGACGACATTGGCGCCGCGGATCGCGTCCAGCAACGACGTCTTGCCGTGGTCGACATGGCCCATGATGGTGACGACCGGCGGACGCGGCTGCAGCGATTCGGGCGCGTCGACGTCGGCTTCGGCCTGGATGTCGACATCGGCTTCGCTGACGCGCACCATGCGGTGGCCGAATTCCTCGATCAGCAGCTCGGCCGTGTCCTGGTCGATCGTCTCGGTGATGGTGACCGGCGTGCCCATCTTGAACAGGGCCTTCACCAGGTCGGCGCCGCGCTCGGCCATGCGATTGGCGAGCTCCTGGACGGTGATCGCCTCGGGGACGACGACGTCGCGGACCTGCTTGGCCGACGGACCGGCCTGCGAATGGGCGCGCTTTTCCTTCTCGCGCGAGCGGCGGAGCGCGGCGAGCGAGCGGGAGCGGGCGTCATCCTCGTCGGAGAGCGCGCGGGTGACGGTGAGCTTGCCGGCATGGCGGCGGTCGTCGCGGCCGCGCACCGGGCGGGCCGGCTCCGGCCGCTTGGCGGCGGGGGCGTGATGCTTGGCGGCGCGGCCGCGCCGCTCGCTCTCCTCGCCCTCGGCGGCTTCGG